>JACDAE010000062.1 GCA_013695595.1 Ktedonobacteraceae bacterium
TAGATAAGGATTATATACCATGGCAGAGACGCATGATGAGAAGTATAGAATACCCGGTCAGGATGATGAAGACGATCTGGAACATCTCCTTTTACAAGGCGTTACGCTACAGCAAGAAACCCGGCCAGGTGCCCTTCCTCAGATTCTCTCTCCTGAAGAGGACGACGATGAGGAGCTTTCCGTAGATAGCGATATCCAAGGCTCTCTAGGACTCTATGCTGAAGCAGCACAAGACATGGCAACCGCATCGGTAGAATTAGGATTGGGACGGCATTTTGCTTGCGCAGATTTCTGCAACCAGGCGGCAGAAAAAGCGGTACAATCAGTAAGTCTGTTACGCTCTGGTCGTCGCTCCAGGTATAATCATGACCTGCGTGCTCTTGGAAGCTTAGTTGGTGCTCCAAAGGAAATCCAGGATGAACTGGACGTTCTTACCCCCTTTCATCCCGAAGCCTTTTATGCCGATACGCCCCCTGAAGAGGCTGATGCGATCATCAACGCTGAACAGGCCAGTAGCTATATTCAAAGTGCTCGTAAAGTAATGCGTTGGGCGAAGACTATTGTATTGGCGTAATAGTATCTGTACACAAAGGATACTTCGTCTCGGAATAGACATATTCAAACGGGGTATACCGATACACCACCCAAAAAGACTACTTGGAGGATATTTTTTATGACGCAACAGATCACCAGCACAGGGCTGGACGAAGCCGTAAAGCAATCACCGCGCAAGTGGGTTTACCTTTTCAGTGAAGGTAATGCCAAGATGCGCGAGCTACTTGGAGGGAAAGGGGCGGGTGTCTCTGAAATGACCAACGCTGGTCTTCCAGTCCCTCCCGGCTTTACAATCACTACCGAGGCGTGTAATGCTTATTACGACTCTAATAAGCAATTTCCGCAAGGAATGTGGGAGCAGGCACTCGCCGCACTCAAGATTGTCGAGGAGAAAACGGGCAAAGGATTTGGTGCGAAGAACAATCCATTGCTCGTTTCGGTACGCTCCGGTGCCAAATTTTCCATGCCAGGCATGATGGACACAGTGCTTAACCTGGGCATCAATGATGAAACAGTGCAGGGACTTGTCGCGCTGACCGGCGACGAGCGCTTTGCTTACGATGCCTATCGACGCTTCATTCAAATGTTCAGCAAAATCGTGCTCGATACCGATCCACGCGACTTTGAGCACCTGCTCGAACAATATAAAGAGCATGCACATGTTGCCACCGACGCCGAGATTCCCGCTGCCGACCTGAAGCAACTGGTGAGCGATTTCAAGCAGATTGCCGAGCGCCAGTCCGGTGAGCCTTTTCCAACCGATGTTCATCAGCAGTTGCAGAAAGCCATTGAGGCGGTCTTCTCTTCCTGGAATAACAAGCGTGCTTTCGACTACCGTGACTTCAACAAGATCCCTCACTCCCTCGGTACAGCTGTAAATGTACAGACAATGGTCTTCGGGAACATGGGTACCGATAGCGGCACCGGTGTAGCCTTTACCCGCAATCCTAGCACTGGCGAAAAAGTGCTTTACGGTGAATACCTCCTCAACGCTCAGGGCGAGGATGTGGTAGCTGGTATACGTACCCCTTCAAAGATCAGTCGTTTGCAAGATGATATGCCTCATGTATATGAGCAGTTCCAACAAATTGCGCAGAAGTTGGAGCAGCACTATCGTGATATGCAAGATCTGGAGTTCACCGTCGAAAAGGGCCAGCTCTACATGCTGCAAACACGTTCGGCTAAACGCAACGCCCAGGCTGCTGTGAAGGTTGCCGTGGATATGGTGGCCGAAGGTTTGATTAGTGAAGAGGAAGCGGTCAGGCGTGTCGAGCCTTCGCAGGTGTATCAATTGCTCCTGCCACGTTTTGACGACGAAGAAAAGAAAAAAGCATCAAAAGAGGGACGCCTGCTGGCAAAGGGCCTGAATGCTTCGCCAGGAGCCGCTGCCGGTAAAGCGGTCTTTGATGCAGATACGGCTGCTGAGCAGGGTAAAGCTGGTATTGCTGTCGTGCTGGTTCGTCCAGAAACCAGCCCTGATGATGTGCATGGTATGCTCGTTGCGAAGGGTATCTTGACGGCTCGTGGTGGTGCCACCAGCCATGCAGCGGTTGTCGCCCGTGGCCTCGGCCTCCCCTGTGTTGCAGGTACTGAGGGCATCCGTGTCAACGAACACGAACACCTTCTCCGCGTCGTCGATTCTGGTTTTGTCCTCAAAGAGGGCGAAGATATCTCTATCGATGGAGCTACTGGAGAGGTCTTCGCGGGTATCATCAAAACGGTTGAAGCGGATTTTAATAAAGAGGTTGACCTCAAGAAGCTGTTAAGTTGGGCCGACAAGTTCCGCACACTGGGTGTCTGGGCAAATGCAGACTACCCCCGCGATGCCCAACGTGCTGTTACCTTTGGTGCTCAAGGTATTGGCCTCTGCCGCACCGAGCACATGTTTATGGAACAGGAACGCCTGCCCATTGTGCAGCAAATGATCCTCGCCAAAACCACAGAGGAGCGACAGGCCGCACTCGACAAGCTTCTTCCCGTCCAGCGCAGCGACTTTAAAGGTATCTTTGAAGCGATGATTGATCCTCAGACAGGCGAGGGGTATCCCGTCGTTATCCGTCTGATCGATCCCCCACTGCATGAGTTCCTGCCTTCTTATGAAGAGTTACTGGTAGATGTAACACGCATGGAGACTCAGGGTGGTCACGAAGCGGAGTTGGCAGAAAAACGCAAGATGTTGGAAGCCGTTGGCTCCATGCGCGAAGCCAATCCTATGCTTGGTCTGCGTGGTTGCCGCCTTGGTCTTCTCTTCCCAGAGATCAACATTATGCAGACGCGTGCCATCCTTGAGGCTGTAGAGGAGTTGGAGAAAGAAGGGAAAACACTCCATCCTAAGATCATGATTCCTCTCGTTGGCCATGTCAATGAACTGAAGGAAGTGCGCCGTCAGCTTGAAGCCGTCGCACACGAAATCGACCAGCGTTTCGGTCGTACCATTGAGCATAAGTTCGGCACGATGATCGAACTACCACGTGCTGCGCTGACCGCTGACCAGATTGCGCCTGTGGCTGATTTCTTCAGCTTCGGTACAAACGATCTTACTCAGACGACCTTTGGGTATAGCCGCGATGATGCCGAAGGAAAGTTCCTGCTCAAATACATCGATGGGCTGGAAGAACCCGGAATGAAGGATAAGGTCAAAATCTTGCCCGTCAATCCCTTCCAGACTCTGGACCGCGATGGCGTGGGCCAATTGGTGCGCATGGCAGTTGAGAAGGGCCGCAAGGCCAATCCAAGTATCGAGCTTGGCATCTGCGGTGAGCATGGCGGCGATCCTGATAGCATCGAGTTCTGCCACATGGTTGGACTGGATTATGTGAGCTGTTCACCGTTCCGCGTCCCGATTGCACGCCTCGCCGCTGCACAGGCAGCACTGAGCCATACCGAACGGGATCGCTAGTTTCCTCTCATCCAATGAGAAGGATAGCCGTGTAAACAAACGCGGCTATCCTTCCCGGTACGAGCATTGATGACATAGTCTTCATAAATTCAACCCACACCATTCCTAAACGTCGTAAACATTTCCCCCGCGAATGTTGAGAAGATAACACAAAGCAGAGCATGCATGAGGTAGAGAGCGAACATGTCATTTACAATAAAGTTCAAACAACACATAGTTCGTTTTCTAAAGATTTTGCCACTCATATTTGTAGGTTTTCTGATAAGCTGTGGCAGCACAGTAGACACAATGATGGTTCCCTTACTAAATGGTGGTCCCATTATTACCCATCCTATTGCCAGCGCGGGTTGTGGGAAGCTGAGCAGTTTCGTCCCTGGAACCAGTTTCAACCAGAAAATCACCTCAGAGGGTATCGTACGTTCCTACCTTCTTCACATTCCCTTGCACTATAACGCTATCAGGCCCTATCCGCTGGTCCTGAATTTTCATGGGCATAGTAGTACCAGTCTACAACAAGAACGCCGTACGGGCTTTTCCACACTCGCCGATCAATCTGGCAGTATCGTCGTTTATCCTCAGGGTGCTATCGGCCCCGATCATTTAACAGGTTGGGATACAGGTCCACTCTGGGACCCAAAAGTCAACGATGTCCTGTTCGTAAGTGATCTCCTCAATCAACTACAAACCGAATTATGTATCGATCCAACCAGAATATATGCAACTGGCTTCTCAAATGGTGGTGGTATGACAAACAAGCTGGCCTGTGATCTCTCTGGACGCATTGCCGCATTCGTATCTGTGGCAGGATCTTACCCTCCATTACCCGGTGGTTGCCATCCATCACGAGCCGTTTCCATCCTCGAAATTCATGGCACCGGTGATCCGGTCGTCCCCTACAACGGCCTTCCTTCTAAAAATTACCCACCAATCGACCAGTGGTTACAACAATGGGCAACACGCAATGAATGCACGCGTAGACCGATCATTTCCGTCAATGCAAAAAATATAATGGGAGAAGAGTGGGTGGGCTGCCAGGACAATGCAGAGTTGATTCATTATCGCATTCAGAGGATGGGACACACCTGGCCCATTCATATTGTCATTCACTACAAAGGGAATGCGAAAACAATGATCTTTAACGCGACGCCTTTGATATGGGCCTTCTTCCAGGCACACCCTCTGTCAACGACAGAAAAAGTGTCCGAGGCATTGACGAAGACAGAGCAGCATCTAACCAGATAAGAAGGCCCATGAGATTTTCTTTTTATGCAGGATTATGCAATAAACTCTTTTGCGAAAAGATGCAGAGAGTTCAAAGTAGTAATATCGGGAAAGCCCAATATCAGTTCCTGCACGCCAGCCTCTTCATAGGCAGCCAGGCGCTGACGAATAGTTGCAGGGCTACCTATAAGACCAGTACCGGCAAGACTGCCAAAGCGACTTCTGAGATATTCTGGAATCTTTGCAAGAGCCTCTTCATCCGTATCACCGATGGAACAGATTGATGTTGCAGTGCGATGGATGCTCTCGTAATCACGTCCAACAGTTTCGCAGTGTTGCTTGATCACGTCAAATTTGTGCTTAATAGTAGCAATATCGCCAGAAACATTGCATCCATCACCGTATTGTGCAACAAGCTTGAGCGTGACTTTCTCACCGCCGCCACCAATCAATAAGGGAATATGGGGCTTCTGCACACCCTTTGGCTGGTTGATTGCTCCCTGCACCTGGTAGTACTTGCCTTCAAAAACGGCTTCCTCCTGCGTCCACATCGCCAGGATCACCTGAACCGCCTCGCGCAATTGGCGCAAACGTTCAGGCCCATCGGGATAAGGATAGCCATAGGCCTTGTACTCGTGCTCGTACCAGCCAGCGCCGATACCAAAATTGAGCCGCCCATGACTGAGCACATCAACAGTACTCGCCATCTTCGCCAAAAGTGCGGGATTACGATAGCTATTACAAGCAACCATCTGACCAATACGAATGCGCTTCGTATCGCGTGCCAGGGCTGCCGTAGTCGTCCAGCATTCAAACGTTACTTCCTGTGATGGCTGGGGAATGGTATGGAAATGATCCACAAGCCAGGCAGAACTATACCCAAGTTCATCAGCAGTTTGAGCGACACGTGTCATCGTCTCATATGCCCCGACAGGATCCTTAATATGTGCCAGATCCATCGTCCAGCCCTGGGGAAGGCTTACACCGTATTGCATTGGCATGGACAAATACCTTCTTTCTCAAAATAACAACATGATTTACTGTACTATGAACTTTATACACGTATGATGAATCTACGTCCTTCCAGGTAACATTGGGAAGAGGCGTATGGGCGTCACCTTGCGCGCGCCCGTTTTCCAAGGAAGATCCCGCTGGGGAATGGGCGCGCGCGAGGTGACGCCCATACGCCTCTTCCTATTTGATGCAATATGCATGCATTTGCATTATAGCACGCTTAAATGGTTCTCTATGACAGAGTACACTTGTGAGATTATCGGAAGCCAGGGCTATTTAATTCTCGCTTTCCTCGCGCCTACG
>JACDAE010000722.1 GCA_013695595.1 Ktedonobacteraceae bacterium
ATCTTTGGTCACCACCCGCGTCTGGTTTGCCACCAGGACATGCTCCACCTGAAGCATCAGCCGTTCAATCAAGCGAATATTTCCTCTCGTAATACGCAGAATGGTGGCAACAGCTTCTTTATCCGTAAAATCATCGGAATATGCCTTGACACGATGATTCCAGCGCTTTTCCAGAAAATCGCGCGTCTCGTCGTCGGACAATGGTTCCATTTCATGGGCGAAGCCGACCCGCGAATAGAGCTGTGGAGCGCGCATCAGACGTTTTTCTAGGCCCGGCATCCCAAGCAGAACCAGGCCGAACTCGCCGCGATCCGCAAAATCTCGCATTAATTCCAGGCCCGCATCTTTGAGCCTGTTGGCTTCATCAACAATCAGAAGCTCTATCATATGAGAAAAACGGCGCGTGACCAGAAATTCTTCCCTGCCCTGGTGTCCTTGCATAGCTGCTTCAACAAGATAAGAGAACGCTGCAAATAAGGAGAGCACTTCTTTTTCTAGGCGCGCAACGGAAGCCGAAACCGGAGGGGTATAGAAGACGGTTCGACACTCCTGGATGGCCGTCTCCAGAGGAGCGGAAGGAAAGGTAAACGGTCTGTAGGGATACATTCCATCCATAGCATTGCGCCCCGTGAAGGTAATCAATGGTTCCGGCAAGAACGGTTTGAACAAGTTCCATTGCGCGTATTGCTTGGCAGACTCCGTTTTACCCGTGCCTGGAGGACCGTATCCCAGGCCGACGACATGGGATCTCCGACAAGCATCACACATCTCCCCAAAGCGACGAGAGCTTTTCGTCGTTACGAAACCAGAAGGATTGCCCCGATCCTGATCAGTCATTGATATACCTCTTGAGCTTTGGCCGCGCTTCGACTGGCGCGGGTTCCGTCACCACGGTCTTTGGGGCATGATGGATCTCAACATACCGATTGACCAGAGCCTCACGCGTCTTCAGTTCGGCTCGAACCTGCTTGCGGCGCTCCGTTCTCGCCTTCTCGATCTCTTTCAAGGTGACTTTTCGATCGCTGAGTTCAGCACACACTGCACGGCAGAGGAAACGATCCTGGTAGAACACATGGATTTCCCCCATATCAGCAGGGTCGAATCGGATCAGAACTTCTTCCTTCACAAAGGATGCCAGGGTGGTGTCCATATAGCGGTGGTTCTGGAAATGAATACCATCCTGCTGGACGCGACGCGTCTTTGCCACCGTTAATAGGAGCAGGTCGAGTTGGGCCATCGATAGAGGCATTCGAGGCACAAAGCCGCCTTTTTCCCATCGATCCTTGGGCTAGCGCGCCGTTTCGCTATGGACCCGGTGATGATAGTCTTCGAGCAACCACGTCCGAAAGCGTTGCTCAAACCCTGGTAAGGTAAGCGTTGCCTCGGCCTCTGCATATCCCTTTGGGGCATAGCCCGGCATATCTTGCAGAAAGAGCTGATCAACGCTGCGAAAGAAGCGCTCCACTTTCCCACGCCCACGAGGAACCCCTATTTCGGAAAAGACAAGCTCCATACCAATATCCGCCCCCACCTGCTCCATGTGCTTACTCGTGAAATCAGAGCCATGGTCAGTGTAGAAGATGCTGGGGATGCCACAGGCGGACCAGCGAGGATCTTCTTTGCGCCAGATGGCTTGACGAAGAGTGAGTGCGGTGGTGAGCGCCGTCGCCGCCTGGAAGCTGAGTCGGTATCCAACGATCATCCTGCTGTAGTCGTCTTCGATAGCGGTGAGATAGGGTTTGGCTGGTTTCCCTGCTTCATCCAGCAGCCACACATCCAATGGAGTGTGATCTGCTTGCCACATGGCATTGGCATGGGTGGCCTCCCGTCGGTAGAGGAGATCATATTCCTCACGGTACGCTGCCGCTCCCTGGTGGGCCAGGGTCAGGAGCGCAGGATCAAGCTTCTTGATGATGCGATACACGCTGTCATAGCTGGGAACGTTCCATCCCCGAGCCTGCGCAAGCGTGCAAACCTGACGATGGATAGCGGCAGTGGTACGTGGAGGGGTTTGTAAGGCCAGCCCTTCAATGAGGGTGACGGCTTCGGCAGGCAAGCGACGCGACGTCCCTTTGTCAGAACGCACGTGGGCATCGGCCAAGCCAGCCAGGCCATTTTCACGATAGCGCTTGACCCAGCGCCCAATGGTGCTCTTCGAGATATCGTGGGTACGTGCGACCTGCGCCTGGGTGATTCCATCTTCCAGGGCTGGTCGAATGATCGTAAAGCGAGTGTGTGCTTGTGCTCGTTGGTCCTCTGAAAGGGCCGTCAGCGGGACAGGCGGTTCCACCATGATAAGCGATCTCCCAGGCGAAAGAAACCAGTCGCACGATTTTCATCTTAAGTATATCTTATCTCCCACACAATGTGCAAATTTCTTCCCATGAAGCGAGCAAATTTACACTTCTGAAATGGCTTGAGAAGTGGTTTCATAGTCCTATGACAGGTTTTTACACGTATCCTGGTCCTACCTCTCTTCCGCAGCCCAAACAATCGTATGAAAGCGCTTGTGATCAATTGCGTAGCGAACAGATTGAGCGTATGTTTGAAGCTATTGTCGAACAGCGACGCAACGAAGAAGATGACGAATAGGGAGAGAATCGTTTAGGATCTATGGGAGGAAGAAGAACACATGAGGCGTCAAAGACAAGCTATCGACGATAAGGAACTGGAATTGATGGTACAGGACGCGAAAGCGATGGGCATGACCTTGGAGAGCGCCATCCAACGGGTCTTAGAGGGTCTTGGTGGGGATAAGAGTTATCTTCAATACCGGATGAGCAATCCGAGATTGAAGACGAGACCATTTAACCAGGTGCTTGCAGAGGATGCGCTTGCTACCGCATTAGTGGTCTGGGCGGTAAAACAACCAAAATGAAAAGAAAGAGGGCAGGGGGTGTTGTGTAATGCCTTCCTGCACGTTTGCGTTACCATAAAGGCACTCGATGTTGGGTCGCTTAAACGGTTTAACGGTGCTCTCGACGCTCTCGATATGTTTCTAACGATCGTGGCGCTTCCTCATTGACCTGCACATGCCCAATGACCAGACGATCTGGAGCGATTTCTCTCGCCCATGTGGGCAGGTCTGACGATGCATCCAGAAATCCCCCATGGCCGGCAGAGAGCAGATCAAAGAGATCGGCCACTCCTTGCGGTGCCACCTGGTGCTGTCCCGTTGGGGTGGTGATGAGCAGGCTTCCATCGTCCTGAATTCGAAAGCTGATGCCATCGACATTGATACTGTTATTCATAGAGGCATCGTAACATAGAATTGCAAGAGGCACCTTGCGCTCCTCCTTTTGTACACCCTGAAAGGAGAGATAGGAGCCAAAGAATGCTGGCCGCGTTATTCTCGTCTTTTACCCATGTTTTTCCCACGTTGCGCCCATGTCTGGTTGGTATACTGGTCGATATATGATTGATCAGGTGCAGGTCATCTGGTGATGGAAAGGAGCACGATGACAGAACGACAAAACTTCTTTATCCCTTTGTCCGTCTGGGAATGTTTGATGAAGAGTTGTGGGCTTCGACGCGGGGAGCTGGAACGCCTGCGTGTCGGCGATATCACGCAAGACGAAGATGAGCAGATCTGGCTGCACCTCGCCGGGAGTGAGGAATCGCCTGAACGAAATGTTCCCGTATTCATGGGCTTCGATTGGGTCATCGTTGATATCCTGGCTCAGAAGATACTGTCCACCTTTGAGGAGGCTGTTCCCTTTCAAGAGGCCATGAAAAGGAGATCGCCCGATGAACTGTTGGTCTCGTCTGTCCCGCCCGATCTAGACATCGAGCGAGGCCGTAAGGAGTATGCCAGGTGGATGTCCTTTAGCACCATCAAATCATTAGGCATGATCCACTCTCTAAAAACCTTTCATGAGGTCGGCGAACAGATCCGCTTAGCGCTTGGA
>JACDAE010000107.1 GCA_013695595.1 Ktedonobacteraceae bacterium
TGTAGTAGGAGATGCCAAAACGGTCTCGTCTGGCTAGCATTTGTTCGGCGATCTGCTCGGCAGAACCAACGAATACTGATGGCATATCTAGTATCCTCTCGGTTGGTATTCCACTCCATCCTCTTTGTCGTGCCAGCTCTTCGATTCCGTCGCGCTGATTCTCTGTAATCATCAATGTGATGACCATACTCAGTTCGATTTCAGGGAAGCGCGCTCCTGCTGCCTGGCGCACCCAGTTGAGCTTCTTTTCTACTGTTGCGGAAGATAGTCCTTCTACTTCGTCCTCTAGTGTTCCGGTTGTGAGGGATGAGTTCAAGATTCCAATGATGTCTGCCTCGCGCCCTGCGATAGAGAGGATGCGTTTTCCTCCACCTCCGATTAAAATGGGAGGACGGGGATTTTGAAGCGGTTTTGGAAAACTAGTGAGGTTTGTAATGGTGTAGTGATTGCCGGTATAGGTTACTTGCTCGGCTGTAAAAAGTTCTTTAAGTATATGAAGTGCCTCTTCCATTCTGCTGATGCGTATACCTGGAGTGTCAAATGCTATGCCTGCCTGATCATACTCCTCGCGTAGCCATCCGGCACCCAGTCCCAGCTCGAAGCGCCCATCCGAGAGGAGATCCAGGGTTGCAGCCTCTTTCGCTAAGGCGGCTGGATGTCGATAATCATTGTCGAGCACCAGGCTGCCAATGCGTAAACTGGTGGTAGCGTCTGCGGCGCTCATCAAAGCTGCGATAGGTGCAAACTGGTTGCCAAAGGGCTCTCGTATAAAGTGATCTCGTAATAGAAAGGTTGCATATCCCCTGTCCTCAGCCTGGCGAGCGTTGCTGATCCATTTCTGTCGCGTTGACATATGTTCGTTGATCACCCCAAAACGAAATGGTCTTTGTTGTCTCATCTATCTCTCCTTGTTGTTTAGCTTAACTCTCCCACCCGGCAACGCCTATGTAGTGAAGAGTGGGAGGGTATTTAGTACTTTAGCGATACACATGGTTTGTGTACAATGAAAGAGTACTCTGTAGTGATAAAAAAAACACTCCGATTCTTGCTTTCGATTTTGTTTGTTGTCGCGTGATTTTCCAAGTTATATCGCTCGTATTTGTGGCAGAGAAAGAATCTTTTATGAGGGTGTAAAAATCAACTGCGATAAATTGTTGTGGCACACGTTTAATGTTCGAGAAGATTTGATAGTGAGTCCCGAGGTGACGAGGCGACAAATGTAGGTGTGAACCTTCGTTTGATTGTGCTATACTGTCTGTCGGAGCACTATGCTCAGGTTTTTGTCATGAGACATGAGGCGTTAAAAATCAAACCTCAATGAGGTAAAAAAATACGTGAAAGAACAAATAACAGAACCTGTGTCCAGGGAGATACAGTATTTTCCTACGATACTTGATGCGATCGGTAACACTCCTCTTGTACGTCTGAACCGTGTGGTTGGTGATATCGCGGCATCTGTCTTTGTGAAGATGGAGATGTTTAATCCGGGTGGCAGTGTGAAGGACCGTGTTGGGCCGAACATGATTGAGTACTGTGAGCAGAGGGGGTTGCTCCGTCCTGGCGGCACGATTGTGGAACCGACGAGCGGAAATACTGGGCATGGTCTGGCTATTGCGGCGGCCATAAAAGGATATCATTGCATTTTTGTGATGACAGACAAAGCCAGTGAGGAGAAACGAAGCCTGCTGCGCGCGTATGGGGCCGAGGTAGTGATCTGTCCGAGCAGTGTGTCACACGACTCGCCGGAATATTATAAAAACGTTGCTCACCGGCTTGCGGAGGAGATACCGGGCGCGTGTTGCCCCGATCAATACTCTAATCCCGCCAATCCTGCCAGTCACTATAAGGCGACTGGCCCAGAGATCTGGCATACTACTGCTGGTCGTATTACGGCTTTTGTTGCTGGTGTTGGCACAGGTGGAACTATTACCGGTACGGCTCGATATTTGAAAGAGCAGAATCCAAATGTTAAGGTCATTGGTGCCGATCCTCCTGGTTCTGTCTATTCGGGCGATAGTCCTGGCCCGTACAAGGTAGAGGGTATCGGTGCGGACTCTTTCCCTGCGAACTACGATCCTTCTGTTGTTGATGAAGTCATTCGCATCGATGATCGCACTTCATTCTACTGGGCGCGGCGTCTGGCACGCGAAGAGGGTATTCTGACGGGTGGCTCTGGTGGTACAGCACTGGCGGCCGGATTGCTGTATGCCAGGCGGCTCTCTTCCGATGATGTTGTAGTGATTCTGCTGCCAGATACTGGTCGTGGCTATCTGAGCAAACAGTTTAATGATACCTGGATGCGTGAGAACGATATGCTTGTGCAGGCGGAGACTGATCAACCGACCCTGTATGACGTTTTGACGTATCGGCGAAGCAGTTCGCGGAGTATGCCGCTCGTTGTCAGCGTCCATGCCACCGATTCGGTTGCGGATGCTGTAGAGCTTTTGCGCCGCTATGGTATCAGCCAGACACCGGTTATGGAAGATGGCAAGATGATTGGGAGCTTGACTGAGGATCTTCTTCTACGTCGGCTGGCCAGTGGCGAGCCTCTAGATACTTGTGCAGTAGGTGAGATTCAGGGTCAACCTTTCCCTACTCTGCCAGCGAATGCTGCCACGCGTGAAGCATATACTCTTTTTAGTGATTGTACCGCTGCTGTGGCTGTCATGAACGGCTCAACCCTTGAGGGGATTGTCACCAAGAGTGATCTGCTTGAATACTGGGCGCGCCAGCGTACAAGTTCATAGCATCCATTTCCTTCCATTCTTCGACGGGGAAGATGGAAGGGCCATATGGTAAAATCTTCGCCTGTGTTGACCATCTACTAGGATATCGAGTTATAAATATGCATCTATTTGCATTTTATAGTAGTATGTGTCTCATAGAAGAATTTGGAAGCGACAATTCGTCATGAGAGAAGGGATAGGCGAAGATTATGAATGGCGATGAACACAACATCTCACCTCAAGCATCTCAACAGTCACCACATGATGCAAGTACTCTTTATGCTCCGCCGCACTCTGCACCTCTCCCCTCCCCTCCCTTGCAGCCAAGGATATTGCTGCCCGGTCAGGATGCTGTCACTCCAGCGACGTATTCAGACCAGACCATTCCTTTTAGCATTTTCCCTTCGCCTGCTAACTCCTCAACTCTCCGAGCATCCTCTGCATCGTCGCCAAAGGCTGAACCTGTAGGAGCTTCAATACTGTATCCACCTATTCCTGCTGCTTACCCAAATATTGCTCAAGTTCCTCCGGTCGCCTTGCATCGCCATGCGCGTTTTTCCAGAAATACCTGGTTGCTGATACTGCCAATAGGTATTGCACTTATTGCTATTGTCCTTGGTCTCTTCATTATTCCTGTATCAGCCTCCTGGTTTTCTCAAAATAGCGTGAAGACAGCACCTAAAAGTGTAGCATCCCAAACTACGACTGCTGCGACCGCGCCAATTCCTACGTCTGTTCCCACTCCTATCCCTACGTCTACTGCTATGGGTGCTGGCGCGGTATCAGCCAATGGAGTAACTGCAACGCCCAACAGTTTTGATATTCAGAATGATTGCCAGCCTGATAATGAATACCGCTGCACAATAACTCTTGCTCTTTCATCTGACGCCGATAATGCAGTTTCGTGGTCGGCATCGCTCAAAGGTGTTGATCATGATTTTCATCCCCGTCGTGGTAGGCTGGAACCGGGTCAGCAGGAGCAAATCATTATTTATCTTTATGAGACATGTCCGATCGATGCAGAGTTTGATGTAGCTATGAAGCACCAACATCTTACTGTTCCACTTCATTGTAATTGATACGTTTAATCTGGGCGGTTGTTTGCTCCCTTGTGCTCTTGTGAGGTTATAGCGTAATATTGCAAGAAGCATTCCTTTCATTGCAGGGGAAAGAATGGTTCCTGGTGCTCCATTTCTCTACCCTCCACAAATCTAAAAAGCGTTGTTTCTCTTGTGGAGGTATTTTTGTGCAGTTAGCGAACCCTGTCTATATT
>JACDAE010000724.1 GCA_013695595.1 Ktedonobacteraceae bacterium
GGGTGTGACGGCGCTGTACGGGCTGATCCTGCTCGTAGTGAGTGGGAGTATTGGGCGTGTATTGGATGTGTGGCAGGCGCGTGTGATCTCGCATGAAGTGAGCAAGAATGGCGTCGGTATTATACAATCGGTCGAGGAGCGACTACAGGAGCAGGATTTGCTCTTTGAGCGTCTCAGCGCGGGCAAATCAGGCGCCTTCAAAGAGGTGTGTGTTCAGGCCCTCAAGAGGAGCGGTGGCACACCGCTCCCCTCTCAGGAGCAGTTTGCTCCACAGGAACTAGAAGATTTGCAACGTTTTTATGGGGAGCTTGCACTGCGTTTCCGTTTGAAACGTTCGTTACAGCGTCTGCTCCGTGCTCATCTCGTCATTCGGGGCTGGCGTGTCATCCATATTTCGCTTGCATGTGTGGCCCTGCTCTTCATCAGCATACATAGCATCTTTGAGATGGCGAAGATGCTGCTCCAATTTCTCCTGCATCGCTGAACACCTGGGTATGGGCGTCACCTTGCGTGCGCTCACGTACCCAATGAGCAATGTTTATCGGAACACGGGCGCACACAAGGTGACGCCCATATCCTATTTCCCGCTCTCTATTGCTCCTTTGCCTTCCAGGAGATCGGAATGGATGTGGTGTAATTTTTGCTCTATATCATGTACTTTAACCATGATCGTGCTCATTTCCATCTCTGATTTTACGTCGACTTGATAGTCCAGATCGGCCTTGATGCGATCTTTTGCGGCCTGGCGATTCTGGCTGATGAGGACAAAAATAGAGAGAAAGATGGCTTCAAGAGAGACGGCCATGGTCAGAAATTGAAATGGGTAGGGATCACGGAAGAGTTTGGAGTCGAAGACGTTGGTGATGATCCAGATGACAAAGACTGTCAGGTTGATAAGGAGGAATGGCATGGAGCCGCTAAAATCGGCGATGACATCGGCAATGCGTTGGGCAATAGAGAGTGTTTGATCATGGGCATCGTTGGGATTACGGCTGATACGCGTACGTAGAATATCGTCCGTGTGTTTGAGGCGATCGCCCAGTTCAGTCAGCACATCTATCGCGGCATCTGGTCGTCGACGTAAGAACGCGAAGAACTCCTCTCGACTGAGTTCGAGGGTGACCACTTCTTCCTCGGAGGTGGCAGTGGCTGAACGGCTTTCTCCAGATATCATGGAGAGTTCGCCGAAGAATTTGCCGGGGCCGAGGTTGTCCAGTACAACTTTCTTGCCCTCGGTGTCATTGAGCCAGACTTCTACCTCGCCCCGTTCGATGATCTGAAATGTGGCATTTTGATCTCCAGCCTTCATACAGATCTGACCAGGTTGATAGATGCGCTCCGTCATAATCGAACGCAGTTCACCGATTTCATCTTTGTCCATGTTAGAAAAGAGTGGTATTTCGGCGAGTAGTTGTGGTGTAATTGTGCCCATAAATGTTCCATCCTTTTTTCTGAGTGTTCGTGTGCATTTTCTACATACCTTTTTGAGAGATAGCATAGCTGAAGTATAACATTCCTACCTTCCCGTGTCTTTCCTTTCTTTTCCTGCGGGGAAACGCGTTTCTCAAAGGAAGGACAGAACTCAAGAATCTTCAAAATTGGTCGAAGAAGAGAAGAAGAACTCACTGTAATGGCTTTTATCTTCCTGAGGTGTGTACCATGAACAATGCGTATCGGTCGTTCCTGTCATGGTGGTTTGCCATCATGACACCAGTTTGTACTCCCTTGACAACGCTTGCTCAACGAGAAGACATGCGCAAACGACGACTTTTCAGCCTTATGTTATCCAGTGCCCTGATTGTATGCCTGGGGTATATAGCATGTGCGGGTGTCATCACTTCATTTGTGCGCCAGATACCCATTTATGGTCTGGAACTGGTCTTAATTCTGTTTGCGCTCTGGCTCAATCGACGAGGGTACCTCAAACTTGCCAGTGTGACCTTTTATTTCTGCTATGGATTAACCACCCTTATGGCGGCACAAACGACTTCTCTCACAGATCCGCATCTTCTCTTATGGACCTGTTTTTTGATGACAACGTTTCTGGTATCTCTCGGATTCTTTGTTCCTGCGTGGATAATCTTCCTGAGCGCATTAATCGAAAACCTCTTGTTTTTCTGGGACCTACTCATCATCAATCGTGTTCAAATCTCTCTACTCTTATCATCCTCAGAACTTCAGCATGCTCTACTCTATCTCTGCCTCTTGATTTATGCGAGTGCCTTTCTAGGTATCTTCTATGCGATCACGACAAAAAGAGCGGTCATCCAGGCCGATCGTGCCGTCGAGTTAGAGCAAGCACATAGGGCTATTTCTGAAGCATATGTCAATCTAGAGGCCGCCAATAGCACGATCCGCATGCAAGCCTTGACGGATGGGTTAACGGGTCTACCCAATCACGGTGCCATCATCGAGCGTATTGAGGCTGAGATCGTATATTGTCAGGCCACCCAATGCAATTGTTCGATCATCTTTGTCGATATCGATCATTTCAAGAGCATCAATGACACATGGGGACATGCGGCGGGCGATGCCGCGCTGTACGAGGTGGGACAACGGCTGTGTGTGGGTGTTCGCAGAGATGATTGCACTGGACGCTATGGAGGCGAAGAGTTCGCAATTCTGCTCTCGAACATTGACCAGTTGGGGGCGATTGAACTGGCCCAACGTCTGCGTTGCTCCATTGCGGATACACCCTGTCTATGGCAGAAAGAGGGGACGCAGGTCGTGACACCTATCCCCCTCACGGCCAGCTTTGGCTTGGCGACCTATCCTTTTGATGGACTTATAGCCAGGGAGTTGCTCGACATGGCAGATGCTGCGATGTATACAGCCAAACACACTGGGCGCAATCGGGTCTGCCTCCCGAATGAGGCGAACATAGTTCCACTCAAGGAAGACAGGAATCAACAGTTTTCTCAGTATAGTGAGCAGAGCGTCCTTCGCACGATTTTAGCGATGGCAACGTTCCATGACCAGAAAACACAGGCGCACATGAACCGGATGATCCAACTGGCCGAAGCCACTATGCAAATGCTAGGGAGGTCCGAGGACGAAGTTGCACTCTTGCGTCTGGCCGCACAATTGCATGATATTGGCAAAATTGGTATTCCAGAAGCCATTTTACATAAGTCTGGTCCCCTTACGGAAGACGAATGGGAGATTATGCGTCGCCATCCACAGATCAGCCAGCAGATCCTCGCTCCGGCAAAAGGGCAATTTGGGCTTGTTTCTCACATCGTAGTCGCTCATCATGAGCGCTGGGATGGGACAGGATATCCCAATAGATTGGCTCAGTTGGAGATCCCACTGGGAGCGCGTATTCTCTCCGTAATTGACGCTTATGATGCAATGACCACACCGCACCCTTATCGGGAAGCGCTTCCGGAAGCAAAGGCCCGGGAAGAGCTTCAGAACTGTGCGGGCACTCAGTTTGACCCGCAGGTGGTGGAGGCCTTCTTGCACGTACTGCAAGCACAGGGTTCAGAGGTGCGCATCGTTCCCGTTTCTGCCTCTCTCTGATCTGCTCACTTTTTGTCTGCGTCGGGCCCTTTCACTTCTCTGCGTAAGCGCTCGATATCTGGCTTGGGAGCGTTGCGCATGCGGTACCCGGTCAGGTGGTGAATACGCCGTAGTTCCGCGATCAATACATCAGTATTGAGGCGATATTCTTTCGTTGGAGGCGGACCAAGGTTATCAACGGCAGCGTCATCGCCTAGCAATAGATTGAGGCAGGTTGCGACGCCGTTTGCCATGGCGTCCAGGTCATAGCCGCCTTCCTGTACCATGACCAGGCGGCCATTGCAGAGGAAATTGGCCTCGTCGATGATGATCTGCGTTAACTTAGCAAAACCCGCTGTGGAGAGGTGCATATCCCCGATAGGATCTTTCCAGTGTGCGTCAAAGCCAGCGGAAACGAGGATTAATTGTGGATCAAAGCGATCTGCCGCAGGTGCCATAATCTTCTGGAAGACCGCTTCATAGGTATCAAAGGTGGTCTGTGCCGGTAGTGGCACATTAATCGTCGTGCCTATACCATCCCCTTCGCCGAGTTCGTCCGAGAGGCCAGTGCCTGGATAAAAGGGGGCCTGGTGCGTGGAGAAATAGAGTACGCGTGGATCATCGTAAAACATTTCTTGCGTGCCGTTGCCATGATGCACGTCGTAATCAATGATCATGACGCGTTCAAGGCCATAATGGTCGAGGGCATAGCGAGCGGCCACCGCGACATTGTTGAAGAGGCAGAAGCCCATCGCTTCATCTGGCATTGCATGATGGCCGGGAGGACGCACCAGGCAATAGGCGTTATTGACGGTGCCCTTCATGACGGCATCAATGGCGGTAAGCGGTGCACCAGCGGCCATACATGCGGCCTCATAGGACCTGGCAGAGAGATAGGTATCGGTTGTGAAGAAGCGCGATAATTTGCCACCAGCCTCTGTCTCCCTGGCAACTTTCTGGCTGAATGCTTCTACGTCGTGAATATAGTCTCGATCATGGACCAGTGCCAGTTCATCGACGGTTGCGGGGCGTGGTGCCAATTGTACCAGCCCCTCACGTTCCAGCCAGTGCATCGCTTCCAGGACGAGCATGGCCTTCTGCACGCGCTGTGGCCGCTCTGGATGGTTTGCGGGCGTGATTTGTTCTAGAAAGATTGGATCATAAATAAGGCCAGTGGTCATTGTTTGTTCCTGCAATTCTTGATAGAAAACGTTTTTGCTCAACAATGGGATACGCGAATTATATAGGACGAGATGGGCGGGTGGTGAAACGCGTGTGGGTGGTGAAACGCGGGTTTCTAAAGGGCACCCCTACACCATTGATTGCGAAATTTCCATAGGATGGGATGGAATGGTTGAACATATCATCCCGTCAATGG
>JACDAE010000132.1 GCA_013695595.1 Ktedonobacteraceae bacterium
ATGTGCTATTATTCATTTACTCTTACCTGAGCATCTGCGCACCCAAACTGTTTCACAGCTACACGAGCCTCTTCGGCCTCCGGCAGGCCCATTTCGTTGAATACCCGCGCTGCTTCGCGCAGCAACAAGCATCCCTCTTCATGATGGATATGTTGTATACTGAGCAAACATCCCAACGCGAATTGCGCTTCAGCACATTCCGGACCAAGCATCCTTTCAATTGCGAGTGTCAGGCTGCTTCGATACCAGATATCGGCTTGCGCTACATCATCTCGTGCTTCTGCGAGATGTCCGAGAGCGCATTTCGTCCGCGCCTCCCATCGCCGATCCCCAGTAGAAAGGTGAGTATCCAGCGCCTGGTGAAGCAGGTGCTCCGCAACTTCGTATTGACCATGCTGCAGTGCGACCTGCCCCAGTAAACTAAGATCGACCCCTTCTCCTTGTAGCGACTCCACCTCGCGGCGAATAGCGAGAATCTGTCTTAGCAAGCTCTCTGCCGCCTCATATTGTCCACACCGCAGTGCTTTTTGCCCTTGCACACTCAGTACCACCCCTTCGTTATGCCGATCGCCGATGTCTCGTGACATCGCCAAGCTCTGCTGGAGATACTTTTCCGCTTCCGCGTATCGCCCACGCCGCAATGCGACCTGCCCCATGACACTTAATTGCGATGCCTCATCTTGCCGGTCGCCTATTTCGCGGATAATCGCCAGACCTTGCTGTAAATACTCATCGGCTACCGCAAATTGTCCCCGTCGCAGTGCGACCTGCCCCAGGATCCCTAAAACTGCACCTTCACTTGATCGGTCGCCTATCTCACGAAGGATCAAGAGACTTTGTTGCAAATAGTTTTCTGCCGCCTCAGGCTGCCCACGAAAAAGCTCAACCTGGCCGAGTGTGCCAAGATCCACGCCCTCCCCTTGCCGATCATCTATCTCGTGCCGGATGATCAGAGCCTGTTGCAGATAGCTCTCAGCGGTATCGTAGTGCCCTTGTCGCAGGGCGATGTGCCCTAAGATGCTTAGCACCACACCTTTATTTTGCCGATCGCCTATTTCATCGGCGATAGTCAGGCTCCGTTGGAGATAGCCCTTCGCTTCCTCGTAGTGTCCACGGAACTTCTCTATGTCGCCCAGTGCCGTGAGGGTCTCCTCCTCGCCTCGTCGATCTTGTTCACGACGAAAATCTCCCAAGCCCTGCTGGAGAATGGCCTCCCCTGCCACCAACTGACCACTGTACATGAGAATTCTCCCATATACGAGTTGCAATTCCGCAAGCTGTAGACGGGGTATTTGTGTCTCGTCATCTGCCTGATTTTCCTTCGCTGCCGCGATGGCTTGCGGAAGGAAGGAGAGTCCATCCTGATAGCGCGCTCGACCGTCCCAGAACAACCGCATTCCAAATGCAAGTGCGACAATGAGTTTCCTTTGCTCATGAGCTTGGGCCCATTCGAGTGCACCAGTCAGATTTCTCTCATCCATCGCCAGGACAGGGTAGTCGGCCTGGAAGTCGTCAGCATATGTGGCAAAGTGTTGCGCCACGAGGAACGCCGCGAGGTATTGCTCGCGCTCAGGCCACCGTAGCAAGAGATCCATCGCGAACGCTCGCACTAAGGGATGCAGACGCAGCCGCTCACGATCAGCTTTCTCGGGAAATCCAGCGCTGAACGATTTTTCAGCTAGCGCTCGCACCACCAACAGATCTACGTTCGTTTGCGGATTCACTTGCCCAAGCCCTTGCGCCAGGGTCAGCGCCGCCTGCCGGCCAAATTCTGGGGCAGCAAATGTCGCACTACCGGCGAAAAGCTGCCGGGAGCCTTCTGGAAGGGCAGCCGTACTGCGCGACAAAATCAGTGCCACGCCCCGCGGTGTCTCACCAGGCACTTCCAATGGGTCATGTTCTAGCTCGCTAGCTAATACTGCCAGATCTCTACCCATGTTAGAAGCGTAAGCCCCTGCAAGCCGCACTGCCAATGTATGGCGCCCAAGTGCGGCAACAATCCGCACTGCAGCTGCGTGCTCCGCAACATTGAGGGCATCGGCATGTTTCCGACCGAGGGCCCACGCAAACAATTCCAGAGCCTCCTCAGGAGACAGCAGATCGAGGATTCTCCCACTGCCGTGCGGCACGATTTCCATAGACAATGCCTGGCGTGCCGTCAGCAGCAGTGTCAGTTCAGCAGTCTGAAACGGACTGATCACCGTAGCTATGGGAAGCCGGGGTTCCACGTTATCCAACACAACCAGAGCCCTCTTGCCTTTGAGCATATGCGTCGCCCTGCGAGCCAAATCAGCGAGCGTCACCTCCTGAGGCGCTTTTCGGTATGGATCGAAACGGGTGAGCACCTGGATGAGGATCTCAGCAGGATCGACGAGATCCTGGCAGAGAACCACTACGATTCCATCTGGAAATGCTCCATCCCGCCGCAACTGCTGTATCGCGACCGCCGCCAGCGCCGTCTTGCCAATACCCCCCAGACCCTCAAGCGCCGTGATGGCCGTCGTTCCTCCTGCCCGCATATGTTGCATCGTCCAGGCCAGATCTGCTTCACGCCCAATAAAAAATGGGGGAACCGGCAAGAGCGATTCATCAAAGGGCAATCCGACCGGTATCAGTGGTCGCTGCTCCATTTGTGCAGTACGAGATCTGCTGGTTCGGAGCGCCTGGAGTAATTCCGCCAACGCCTCAACATACGGGCGCGGTGACACAAACGAGACGAACTGGAACATGGCTAGATATGCTGGTACTTCACAGGGTGCGAGTAAGAGAGGAATGATAACCTTGCTCTCACCACTGGCCGAGTTCTTCTGCATCCAGGCCATCCGCAACTCATCTTGCACCCATTTTGACGCGATTGCTTTGGGAGACAGCAATAGGAGAAAGATGTCGCGGCTGCTCAATTCGCGTTCGATCCGCTCAGGCCAGAGGTCGCCGGCCTGCAACCCGCCAAAGGCATCGTACCAGACGCTCGCCTCTTCGCCACCTAACGCATGACGGAGGTCGGCCGCCAACTGGAATCCAAATGAGTTGTCGGAACTGCTATGACTCAAGAAGATGCGCAGTCCAGCATCGGTAGTCCATGGCATAGCATTCACAGGAGCGGTGGAATTGCTCGCGGCACTGGAATGCACCTCTGGGAAAGGAGAGATGAGACAGCGATATCTTCGGCGCTTGGTGTTGGCGTTACTGATTGCCCCAACAACCAATAAGGCAATGATCCCGATAAGCACAATGATGCCGATAGAAGGCATGTGACGGATCCTCCCACTCACCTTCAGACAAACACGCTTAATATTTATATAAATATTAAGCGTGTTTGTCTCTTATAACTGTATCAAATTATAGCAGGTAAATCAGCGCTTTGAATTATGAACACGTCACATTAGGTGCAAAAGAGGGATAGGTCGTGAACTTGCGAAGTGGCGCCATCATTCTCCTCGATTTTATGAGTAACCTGTTCTTTCTCTATATGGCTTTTCGGATTTCTGAGTAGAAATGCTTCTCGTACATAAAAATATGTAATTGGAAAATGGGATTGATTGAATGCCAAGGTCAATGATGACCATTTCAACTCGCTCTTCCGATTGAAGGAAGGTGTGGTGTGGACTTGAACCACTTTTGTGGTTCATCCGCATCTATAATGACCCAGAGAAGTTGGACAAACATTGGGGCAAGACTACGGGACAGGTTGGTTGATGGGAACGACAAGACGAAAACAGTATACTGCCGAGTTTAAGGCGCAGGTAGTGCAGGAGATGCTGCGAGAAACCAAAACGGTGGGGCAGCTGGTCTCCGAATATGGGGTGCCGAAAACGGTGCTGTACCATTGGCGCGAACTGGCCCTCGCCGGATTACCCACACTCTTTGGGGACCAACACGCGCAAGAACAGGTGGTACGAGAGCGAGCGTGGCAGCAAGAACGCGAAACCCTCTTTGCCGAAATCGGACGGTTGACGACCCAACCGACGTGGCTGAAAAAAATCTTGTCAGGACCTTGAGTCGGAGCGAGCGTCAAGCCCTCATTGAGTGGAACGAGAGGGGGCTTCCCGTGAGCCAACAGGCCGACCTGCTCGCGCTCCCGCGCAGTACGCTCTACTAT
>JACDAE010000141.1 GCA_013695595.1 Ktedonobacteraceae bacterium
ACGCAAGGTGACGCCCCTACGCCTGTTCCCAACGGTTCCCCTACAAATAAATTACATGGTTTTTGTCGTAATTATATTATTTTGATCCTTTTTATTATTATGATCATCTTGAGTGTCAACGTAAACACAGGCGCAAATGCAACATCTCCTCACTATGCGCTGACGTTCTCCATGACAAATTTCAATTCGCGCTATCTCCTTGCCGATGCTGATGACCTGAGTGATCCAACACAGAGTTTTTTCCGCTTGAAGAACGGCACACATCTGTGGTACGCCATCGCGATTAAGTCTCGCCCCGCTGGCATCTCTCTCACGCCTGCAAATCAAACAGGCGATCTTATCGCATCCACGTTCTTCGGCGCATTCTCGCTGCTTCCTCCCGCACGGACCTTGCCATTTGATCAGCAGGAGAACTCATACCCTTACGAAATAATACAACTACAGGCGAATCTGTCAGGTCCAGATCAATATCTGCAACTCACACTCTCGCCTGTTGATCCCCACGCTGTTACACTGGATATTCTTAACCTTCTACTCAACCTCCTGGGGCAACATACTCCAACGGCCTCGATAGGTCTGCTAGCTCCGGGCACACTTGCTGAAATACTGGCGTTAGCACCAACGATGAAAGACTTTCAAGCACTTGGCAAAAGTTATACTGATGCATTACAGAACGCTGCAAATAGAAATAAAGTGCAAGAGTACGCCCATCAATGCTCGATCAACCTGGCTGCTCTACTTGGGAATGTGGAAGAGCAAGGTATTCTAGCAGATATACTCTGGAAAATGCAGGGCAAGGTGATTTCACGTCAGAGCATTCTCTCCACAATCGCACAATTTTCTACACTGCCATTTTCTCTACCACTGACCGACTCTATCAGCAATACACTATTCGCGCTCAGTTCCACATTGCTTCAGCAAAATATGCCCTCCATTGTACTTCAAACAACCTCTACAGCGACTCCTACTCCCAGACCCACTCCTACTCCTACTCCCAGACCCACTCCCACTCCCACTCCCACTCCTACTCCTATCCCGACTCCTACTCCTATCCCGACTCCTACTCCTATCCCGACTCCTGCTCCTATAATGCTTCCTACCCCTGCGACCAGGACCACATCTACGACCAATACAACATGTACCGCGAAGACTATTCCCACGACCAAAATCACTTGCACAAAGACCAATACAACATGTACTACAATTAATACCGCATCTACCACGCTAACCACCTGTACGACGAAGATTACACCCGCAGCGAAGAGCACATCTCCGATGAAGATCTCACCCCCAACATCTCCAAAAAAGCTCATTCCCAGTTCTATACATACACCTGCCACATTTCATAGACATAAAAAATATGGGATAAAGCATAAGACGCGGCCCTCTATAATTAAACGTACACCCACACCATCTCCCGTATCAACACCCATTCCCTCACCCACTGCCACGCTCAATCCCAATGTTGATAACTCGCCAAAAATGTATGTAATACCGTAGAGGCGCGATACGATCGCATTACTACAGTATTACATGATTATAACATCATTCGCGATTAGAACAAGAAATAGCGCTGGGCCAGCGGGAGCACATCAGCGGGTTCGCAGGTAAGCAATACACCATCCGCACGTACCTCATAGGTTTCTGGATCAACCTCGATAACGGGTGTGGCGTCGTTGAGCTTCATATCAGCCTTGCCGATATTACGACAATGTTCAACGGCAACCGCCGTCTTTTTCAGCCCCAGTTGCGCCGGTAGACCAGCTTCAAGTGCCGCCTGCGAGGTAAATAGCAGGCTCGTGGCCGCCGTCGCACCACCAAATGAACCAAACATGGGGCGATAGAGGACGGGCTGCGGTGTTGGAATAGAGGCATTGGCATCACCCATCACGCTCCAGGCGATGAAGCCGCCCTTGACGATCATATCAGGCTTGACGCCGAAGAAGGCCGGACGCCAGAGCACCAGATCCGCCAGCTTGCCAGCTTCAATCGAGCCGATGGTGTGCGCCATCCCATGTGTAATGGCGGGATTGATTGTATACTTGGCAACATAGCGCTTGACACGGAAATTATCGTTGCGCTCAGAATCCTGGGCGAGTGGGCCACGCTGCACTTTCATCTTATGGGCGGTCTGCCACGTGCGCGTCACAACTTCTCCGACGCGCCCCATGGCTTGCGAGTCGCTGGAGAGCATACTAAACACACCAAGATCATGCAAAATATCTTCGGCGGCAATCGTTTCTGGGCGAATACGGCTTTCGGCAAATGCAACATCTTCGGGCACTTGCGGATTAAGATGATGGCAGACCATCAACATATCTAAGTGTTCCGCAAGCGTATTTGAGGTGTAGGGCATTGTTGGATTCGTGGAGGATGGCAAAATATTGGGGAGTGAGGCGATACGGATGATATCGGGCGCGTGACCACCACCAGCTCCCTCTGTGTGATAGGTATGGATCGTTCGTCCTGCAATCGCCGCAATGGTATCCTCCACAAAGCCTGCCTCATTGATCGTATCGGTGTGGATCGCAACCTGCACATCGTACTGATCGGCAACCTTCAAGCAAGTATCAATAGCGGCTGGCGTCGTACCCCAATCCTCATGCAACTTCAATCCACAGGCACCGGCACGGACCTGCTCAATTAATGGCGCTTCTGTTGCGGTATTCCCCTTGCCAAGAAAACCGAAATTGACCGGCCAATGTTCAGCGGCTTGCAGCATACGTGCAAGGTTCCAGGCACCTGGAGTGCAGGTTGTGGCATTGGTACCCGTCGCGGGTCCCGTTCCACCGCCAATCATGGTCGTGATGCCATTGGAGAGTGCTTCGTAGATCTGTTGCGGCGAAATAAAGTGAATATGTGAGTCAACACCACCCGCCGTCACGATCATATTTTCGCCCGCGATGACTTCGGTGCTGGAACCAACGATCAGGTCAGGGTCGACGCCTTCCATGATATCAGGATTGCCTGCTTTACCGACCTTCACAATGAGTCCATCTTTGACCCCGATATCCCCTTTGACAATCCCCCAATGATCAATAATGAGAGCATTGGTAATCACCAGATCAAGCGCCCCATGCGTTCCTTCGCGCGTTGCCCGGCTGCTCTGGCCCATACCATCACGAATGACCTTGCCGCCGCCAAAGGTAATTTCATCGCCATAGACGGTGAAATCTTTCTCTACCTCGATGATCAGTTCGGTATCGGCGAGACGCACGCGATCACCCGTGGTAGGACCGTAGAGGTCCGCATACGTGCGACGTGGAATGTTCAAACTCATATCTGGCGCCCTCCTGCTTCTTATCTCTATTAATGCCAGTCCGCTATATGCAAAAAGCTGGTGTTTTTCCTGCTCTCATTACCTTGCTAGTATACCATTCAGGGGGATGCTCCTGGCGGGGTTCAACCATTGCGACCATGCCCGGATACGTTGCATAATAACGTTATAGCAGTACAATACTATTTCCTTATTCTAGCAAATGCGAAAGAGAATATTTGAAATGACGGCAAATGATTTTACGCGAGCATTTCGCGTTGGTATTGCAGGTCCGGTTGGGAGTGGTAAGACCGCGCTCGTTGATAGCCTGAGCAAGCGTCTCTGGCCTCGCTATAGCCTTGCAGTAGTCACGAATGACATTTATACAAAAGAGGATGCTGAATTTTTGTTGCGTCAGGGCACGCTACCACTGGAACGCATACGCGGCGTCGAGACGGGCGGCTGCCCCCACGCGGCAATCCGTGAAGATGCCTCAATGAACCTGGAGGCCATTGCCGATCTGGAGGAAAGCCTACCCGGCCTCGAATTGCTCTTCGTCGAGAGTGGTGGTGATAACCTGGCGGCCTCATTTAGCCCGGAACTGGTCGATGTGTCCATGTATGTCATCGATGTCTCTGGAGGGGACAAAATACCGCGCAAGGGAGGACCGGGCATTACACGCTCAGAACTGCTAGTCATTAACAAGATCGATCTGGCACCTTACGTGGGAGCTTCGCTGGAGGTCATGGAACATGATGCTCGCCTGCAACGCGGCAAGCAACCGTTCGTGTTCACCAACCTGAAAGATGGCACAGGTCTGGATGTGATTATTGACTGGTTACAACAACATCTTCAGACGCCCCAGGCACAACGACGGCAGATTATCGATGCCCATGCGCCCTATGTTGTTCAAGCTCACAGCCACGAGCACGAGCATCATCACTAAATTTTTCGCCGGGTTTTTGTACCATTTTTTTGCTATAATCCGTCTTCAGGCACAGAACTAGAGCGTCGACCGGGTAGCGCGAAAAAAATGGCCAATAGCAACGTCAAAACAACACTGGCTGGCACGTAGATAAGGGCCAGAATAAACGTCGCTATATATAAAGAAAGGGCCATAACGATACTGATTGGTAATCGCCTCCACTGACTTTTGATCCACATTACGATCCAGCAAGCGGTTCTTATGTGAAGCATAGCGCCAGAGGAGATTAAAGCTGACCGCCAGTAAAATATCTGTTGCACTATACAACAATGCGGCGTAATGATATTGAGGATATATTATATAGGATGAAAGTAATGCGGTAGGAAATGGTATAAAAGCAATAACAAGCAGAAGGAGCAGGTTAAGCGCAAAAAGATTCGTATCTATACGCTTAATATGGGTAAAGAGCCGGTGATGATTCATCCACATGACCCCAATTGTCGCAAAACTGGTGACAAAGGCCAGATAGGAAGACCATTGGCCACGTAAAATAATATCAAAAAAACCACTATCAGGTAGTGGTTTCGTTGGATCAGGCAGACCATGAATATTCAGTACCAGCAAGGTAATCGCTACTGCAAAAACACCATCGCTAAACGCCTCTACACGTCCAGTTTCTTTGTCATCCACGTTTTTTATTCTCCAAACTCACATACTTGCACAAAAAATCGCTGTTTCTCTGATTACAGGACAGAGGGTACATATAACCCCGCTCTAGTATATGCATAAGAGAGAGACTTGTCACTATACTTTTCTACTGTTTTTTGCCTTGACAATTTCTGCTGGAATGATTTATACTTCCCACAATTTCTTTCAGTAAGCCTCTACGCCTGGAGCATGCAATCGAGCAAGCACACGATTGAGGGCTGAACGGAAAAGGAGTTTTATGCAACCTCAGAGTAGTACTAATCCTTCCTCTCCTCCTACTTACCAAAATATTATTCCCTGGTGGCATGATCTTCCTCCTGCAATGATCAGTGAACTGGCGTTGCCAGACGCTACCAGCATTCCCTCACATTCTGTTGATGTCGTCGTTATCGGTGCCGGGGTGGCCGGGCTGAGCGCCGCACTAAGCGCACGAACAGCAGGGGCACAGGTAATTGTGCTGGAAAAAGAGGCATGGTCAGGTTATGGCGCGACTGGGCGAAACGCTGGTATCCTCAGCGCTGGCATCAACATGAGCCTCAGTGATCTCCCACTTGAGAGTCCCGGTTATGCCCTCTGGTCTGAAACAAACCAGACTCTACTGTCCCTTATAGAAGACGCCGCGCAACCGGGCTCTTTGCTACACGCACATCTGACAGGAGCAATCAGTCTTGCCGAGAGCAAAAATGCCGCACGCCTACTTGCGCGTGAAGCACAGGCACGGGTCGCGGCTGGCCTGAATGCAGATTTGTGGACTCCTGAGCAGGTCAGTAGCCTCACAGAGGGGCGTCTCAATACGACATCTGTGCTGAGTGCACTATGGCTTCCTGATGAGGGCCGCATTCAACCTCTTACGTTGCTTGCACACCTGGCAAGACAGGCTCGTCGCTCCGGTGTAATCATTGCAGGCAACACACAGGTGACCGGTTATCAGGAAGTGAATAGCGATCAGCAGCACTATTGGAAGATCACGCTGGCCAATGGGAGTACGCTCAAAACACAGGCGCTGATCGACGCTGTTGGACCAACCACGCAGCCTAACGCTCGCATCTATGCACTGGCATTTGCAGCGGACCTGCCCGATACGTTCCCACTCTTTTGGGATGCCTCGCCATACACCTATGCCGATTTTCGACCTGGCAATGGACGCCTTGGCGTCAGCGGTGGTCGCTATGGTAAAGCAGGTATTACACGACATGATACACGATACCATCAACATCTAGCTGATGCTGCTCGTCGCTGGCTACCCGAACTGCTCCATGCACAACCATATGCAGCGTGGGCCGTCGATCTGCAAGTTACCGCTGATATGGTGCCAACATTGCGCTCTCTGGGCGATGTTGCGCCGGGTTTTAGTATCGAAGGTTTAGGGGCATTGGGTGTTCTTCCGGGTATTGTATTAGGAAGACGTGCAGGGGCTCTGACCACGCGTACATAATTTGTTGCACTTTCCTCATACATTCCTCTCACTGCACCATGACGTGACAACTATGCATGCTCAGGCATAGTAAGTAATGCTCGAAGCTGTTGTGGCAGGGTTGCCTCTCTTGAGAAAACCTACAATTATATTTGTACTCACGCTATAGCGTTTTTTTGGGTCTCAAGCAGTCCTTCTGTAAACGACAACAAGATAGATCCTAGCCGACAAGGAGAATAGCCCACGTCTATAAGATGTCTGGCTCTATAGCGACCATATTCGTGTAAAATGTGCTGTTACCGCCAAAATCCGC
This sequence comes from Ktedonobacteraceae bacterium, assembly GCA_013695595.1. Lineage (GTDB taxonomy): Bacteria > Chloroflexota > Ktedonobacteria > Ktedonobacterales > Ktedonobacteraceae > JACDAE01. The sequence goes on from JACDAE010000141.1 coordinate 6,617, forward strand.
TAATTGGTCGGAGGTCGTCCAATTAATGTTACGCTGATCGGGGCTGAATTGCGGCCACCAGACGGTCGTTGTTGCCAGTACGCCAGAACGTACATCCTCTGTCACCTCAGCAACCAGACGACACCAACCTCGCTCATTGCTTATGCGTACCATCTGTCCACTGCGAATACCCCGCGCTTCAGCATCCAGAGGGTGAATACGTGCAGTAGGCGCTCCCTCTTTGGTAATCAAATGTTCCTGATTTCCAAAAGTTGAACTTACGAAATGATGAGCGGCGGGGCTTAAAAGTTGCAAGAGCTCTTTCGTCACTCCTCCAGCCTTTTTCCTGCGTGGAGCCTCTTCCTCCGGCTTCCAATCTGGCACAGGATCATACCCCTTTTCTATGGCTTGCGCGGCATAGAATTCTACTTTGCCCGATGGCGTGAGAAAAACTCCATCGGCAAAAGGAATCTGCTCATGCACTGGAATGTTTAGAGGGATAGCTCCCTCCACCTTCAAACGCTCTAGTGTTATGGTATCAAGATAATGATTATCAGTAGCAGTCGCTGTAAAAACGTCACGGATCACTGCCTCTGCATCATCTTGCAGCCAGGCATCCTGAAATCCCATTTTCGCAGCCAGAGCACGCATCACATCCCAATTACTGCGTGCTTCCCCCAGGGAGGCGATGGCAGGCGCGTTATATTGCAATGTCAGATGACCATAGGGCTTATGCAGGTCAACCTGCTCTAGCTGGCTGGTAGCTGGTAGGATAATATCTGCGTAACGTGCCGTCTCAGTGAGAAAGAGTTCATGTACGACGGTAAAGAGATCATCGCGCTGCAAGCCCTCGGCGATTTTACCCGCATTTGGCGAAGAGGCCGCAGGATTCCCATTATAGACATAGAGGGAGTGAATTGGGGGATCCGCTTCTCCGGCAAGAATGGCTCCCAGGCGATTCATATTCAGCGTGCGTGGTGCTGGTGGGCAGGTCTCTTCGTGCTCACGGGCCAGGACACCTCTATCCCACTTGAGCCAATCGCTGGTACTGTACATGAGGCCACCACCCAATTTCCCGTACTGGCCGATGATAGCAGGCAAGCAGGCCAACGTACGCACCGTCTGTCCACCGTTGGTATGCCGGTTAATGCCATCGCTCACGCGCAACAGTGCTGGCGTTGTGGTTGCATAACTTCGTGCCAGCTCAACAATAATCTCAGAAGCCAGGCCCGTTATTTGTGCGGCACGTTCGGGAGGATATTGGAGAATACGTTCCAGCAGATGTTCCCAACCAAGCGTGTGCTGCGCAATCCAGGCAGCGTCATGCAGGCCCTCCGTAACCATTACATACATCATTGAGAGGGCAAGAGCCGCATCCGTTCCAGGGATAGGCTGAATATGTTGATCAGCCGAACGAGCAGTCAGGGTACGAATTGGATCAATCACAATAATGCGCGAACCACTGCGTTGAGCGTTGCGCAGAAATGGCATCACATGTGGTGCGGTGCTGGCTGGATTGCTGCCCCAGATCAGAATCAATTTGCTGTGGATAAGCGTCTCAGGCGAAGAGGCCAGCCGTCCACCTATCGTCAAGCGCACCGCTTCCTCGGCAGCATGACCACAGATAGCACGTTCTAGACGGCATGCGCCCAGACGATTCCAGAAGCGCGTATCCGTGACTGCTCCCTGGACCATACCAAGCGTCCCGGCATAGCTATAAGGCAAAATGCATTGTGCGCCGTCGCGAGCAATGACTGTCTGCCAGCGTTCCACAATCTCAGAAAGTGCGGCATCCCAGGAGATACGCTCGAATGAGCCACTCCCTTTGGGGCCAACTCGACGCAGAGGATAAAGCAGCCGCTCTGGATGATACACGCGTTCTAAATAACGATTCACCTTGGCGCAGAGCCAGCCACGCGTTACAGGATGATCGGCACGACCGCGAACACTGATTGCGCGTCCCTGTGCATCGACATGTGTCTCCAGAGCACAGCAATCGGGGCAATCATGCGGACATGATCCATATACAACGCGCATCTCATCCTGCCCAGGTATCTTGAGCGACATACTTTTGGCGATCCTTTCGAGTCAATGTATTTCTTTGCGGTTGATCTCCAGGAGTAGGGGCGTCACCTTGCGTGCGCCC
>JACDAE010000149.1 GCA_013695595.1 Ktedonobacteraceae bacterium
GGATAGAGGCTTCTCACTGTGGTGGGGTGGTTGCTGTTCGCTCATCTCTTCTTTCTCCCTTTATCTTTCAATTGAGTTATCTATGAACACTATTAGCATTATAGCTTCTTTAGGAAGATGATTGCTCTGCCATCTCGCGTCGTTTTTCCTCTTGAGTAGCCGCCTGTATCAGGCAACCAGGCTTGCTGGTTACAAAGTTGCCCCATTTCAGAGAATTTCTCGTCTCTTTGAGAATCGGAGAAATACTGGTATTTTGATGTTTCCACTGATCCATAAACAAGATGGCGATGCTCAAGTAGGAATTTCCAGAGGAGCCTCGCTTTTTCAAGCGTTATATGATCGAGAGCATATTGGAGTCCATCTAATTTGGCATCTGGATCAAAGCTATGAAGACCCCGTTGATGGAATCCCTTCGAATCACGAAGGACTACATACCCTAAATTCCCCGCAGTTTTGTTTGCTTTTGGCCGAAGATAAATTGGAATGCTTAAGTCGCTCAGAAGTGATTCTGGGAATGCGTTTGCTATAAACCATGCCTGTTTGTTGCCATCAAACCAGAGAGAAAGTTCTTCTGTTCTATTATAAACTTCACAAGGTGTTTTCCATGCTAATTCTGATGATTTTACCATAATAACCTATAAACGGCAATGGATTTGAAGGTGGGTGAGCCGTTGCTAAAGAAGCAAGAGGTATTGACAGAATAGGGGTTTTGCCAACGGCTTAGAGGAAGATTCCTGATGAGGCAATGCGCTCCTAGACGGCTACAATGTTTATGTGGTAATGTCAGATAAGATAATTTTGCTCTTGAGGAATAGAGCTCCGTCCTTTCAGGAGAAATGGGGAAGAGCGTTTCTGACAAAAGGCATTGTAGACTAGACTATTGCAGTATCTTTCATAAGAAAGGGTCTTCATGGCAACGGAGATAATCACGACCGATGTCACACGTCGCATGGATATGCTTCACTGGAGTCGTTTTCATACGATGATTACTGCTGTCCTTGGTGTTGGGTGGCTCCTCGATGCATTCGAGGTCAACATTGTCGGGAGCGTCCTGGGTGTCATACAATCCGTCTTTCACCTCGATGCCAATCAGGCGGCCTGGATCGTCAGCATCTGGCTTCTCGGTATTATGTTCGGCGCATTCGTCTTTGGCTATCTGGCCGACCGCTTCGGGCGCAAACGTCTCTTTATTGCTACCCTGCTTATGTACTCGTTCTTTACGCTATTGACGGCTTTCTCACCGAACTATATTTTTCTGATGATCTTCCGCTTTCTGACGGCGATCGGCGTTGGCGCAGAATATACCGCAATTAATTCCGCGATCAGCGAGTTCATCCCTCCCAAGAATCGGGGCAGGATCAACGGACTGGTGATGAACTTCTGGCCTGTAGGGGCCATGCTTGCCGCTCTGGTCAATCTGTTCTTTATCAATCTGCTTGCTCCTGAGATCGGATGGCGCTTTGGCTTCGCGCTTGGGGCCATTGCAGCTCTCTTCGTCGTCTGGATGCGCCGCTCTCTGCCGGAATCGCCGCGCTGGCTTTTAACGAAGGGTCGTCGTCAGGAAGCTGAGGCTGTTCTCCAGCAGATCGAGGCCCAGTCCGGTCAGACCTCTCCTGTTGTGGAAGCGATCGCGGTAGATGGCAAACCTGCCCAGCCATTTTTGAGCCAGATCGTTGAATTGCTTCAGCACTATCCTGCACGCCTGGCTCTGGGCTGTCTCCTTGATCTCTCGGAGGCATTCGGTTTCTATGGCATGTTCGCCTTCCTGGCTCTGGCGGTCCTGCCAGCCGTCAACATCCCGGCTACACAGATCCCCTGGTTCTACTTGCTTGGGAATATGGGCGCTCTGCTTGGTGGTCTCTGTATGCTCCTGGTAATCGATCGCCTGGGACGTAAAATCACCGTTCCCACATTCTACACGTTAGCAGCTCTCAGCGCCGTTTTGCTGGCTCCAGCCACGGCAACCCATAGCGGATTGATCGTCCTACTCGCCTTCATGCTCTCTAACTTTTTTGCGACCGGCGCATGGACCAGTGCGTATCCGACGTTCTCCGAAATCTTTCCGACCCACCTGCGCTCGACTGGCATCGGTATATCGGTCGGTGTTGGACGTATTGGAGCCGCTTTCAGTGCTCCCCTGTTGCTCTGGATCGCAAGCTTCGCGGGTATTCCCGGCGCACTCGTCACCCTGGCTCTTCTCTGGCTGGTTGGCGCTATTGCGATGGTCCCCTGGTACTTTCGCGGAGTTGAGGGCGCGGGTACACCACTCGAAAAAATGGTCTGTCTGCCCACTACTGAGAATGCAAGCGAAACCTGCTGAGGAGATTGTTTATGAGGAGACCAAAGGGACATAGTGCCCTTCCTATGGCTGAGCCTGCCCTCTTGAGCCTTGATCCTCCAGAGCTACCGCTCAACGCGCTTGATACGCTCTGGCTGCAAGTGACCGGAACGCTCTGCAATATCGCCTGCCTGCATTGTTTCATTACCTGCGGACCCAAGAACCATCAGCACGAAATGATGACGGTCGAGCAGGTCTACAGCGCCCTCGACTCTGCTCGTGAGCAAGGCGTGCGTGAGTACTACTTCACGGGCGGCGAGCCGTTCCTGCACCCACAGATACGTGATCTGATTACCCGTACCTTACAACAGGGGCCGCTTACCATCCTGACCAATGGTATCCTTATCGATGAAGATATGGCTACCTGGTTGGGAAGTACGTTTGTGACTGCGCCCTACTCGCTTGATCTACGTGTCAGTCTCGATGGCATGACGGCTGAGGACAACGATGTGATCCGTGGCAAGAATACGTTTGCGCTCATTACTGCTGGCATCGCTCGTCTTGCCCGTGCTGGTGTGAACCCGGTCATCACCGTGACGGAGGTTCGCCCTGAGATGGGGCACGCCGAAGCACGAGCAGCGTTTATGAACTTCGTACGCGCTCTGGGGCTGACGAAGCCGCGCCTCAAGTTCTTGACTCCATTTCTCATCGGTCGCGAGGCGACGCGCACGCACGGATACGCACACAACGAACTCTTACACCAGGGTGATCTGCATGCCGGCGAAGAGTTCGAGCTGCAATGTAGCAGTTGCCGCATGGTGACCGATGATGGCGTCTATCCCTGCCCGTTGCTCATCAATGTACCATCCGCACGCATGGGTGATACGCTCGCGGAGGGATTGCGACCCATCAAACTGGCCTGGCAACCTTGCTATACCTGCCATGTATCGGGCGTAACTTGCCGTACGTGAAAAGGAGGGATTACATGAAGCAGGAAGAGCAAGCTTCTTTCACGATTGCGGTCTTTGGCGGCTGTTATAACAACTATCTGGCGTTGCAGGCCACGCTCGATGATGCGCGACGACGAAATGTGCGCTCGATCTACTGCCTTGGCGATATGGGCGGGTTTGGCCCTCATCCTGATCGCGTTTTTCCTCTCTTATGGGAGCATAACGTGATCTGCATGCAGGGAAACTACGACCATAGTATCGGCAACCGCCTGACCGACTGCGCTTGTGGCTATACTGACCCACGTGACAACTACTATGCCCAGATCAGCTATGACTACACGCTGGCAAAGACATCTGACCACTATAAAGACTGGTTGCGTACTCTGCCACCCTCTATTCGCCTGGAAGTGGCCGGGCAACGCATCCTGATGGCCCACGGATCGCCGCGCCGCGTCAACGAATTTCTCTGGGAATCGACGACCCCAGAACCCTTTCTCAACACGCTCTTCGCGCACTACGAAGCCGATATCATCCTGTGCACACACACGGGTATTCACTGGCAACGCATCCTCCCTGACGAGCGTCTCCTGGTCAATGTAGGTGCAATTGGACGCCCTCCCAACGATGGACGAACAACGGTCTGGTACGCCCTGCTGACCGTCTCACCGCTCCACAAAAAGGTATCCTGCGAACTCGTGCCCGTCATCTATGACCATGAACGCCTCACAGAAGAGATGCGCCAGGAACACCTCCCAGAAGAATTTGTCGAGACGATACTAACTGGTTGGTGGACAACCTGTCTGGAAATTCTTCCATCTCGCGAGCGTGCTCATGGACAATGGTAAGAAGAGACTCGACTGCTATGATCAATTGAGAAGGCGAACTGAAGCTCTTTTGCATTGTAGCATGGTTGTGTGTCACTTCCAACATACATTCCTGTTTCCAACAAGGCTTCAAACTTGGAATGAGATGACTGGCGTCAATTCCACTTCATATATCGAGTATGCGTGGTTGTAAAAGTTGCTCAACCTCACTGCGCAGAAGGTATGCTTTCCGATCACCTTCAATTTTGGTTTTGTGCAATTTCCTTAACTTGATTTGCTTAAGAAACCATTCTCGTGAACGGTTGTATTGTTGTTCGGCATCAGCGATCCAGATGAGATCTTTCATTTCTACAGTCATATCTTTGCTCGAATTTCTTTAAATTTCGTTCACACAAGCATGGAACACATATACACTTTTCTGCCATCTTCCAGCGTACTTGCACGACTCGTCGGGATATATGTCACATCATCAGACGGCTTCAGCTATAGCTACAAGTAGTCACGGTTTTAGACGAATGACATATTCGTCTCTTCCTTTTTCTATACATAGCATACCATAACCGTCAACAACTTCGTATTTCATAAAAATAATTATGTATATATCCTTTTCTTAAGGAAAGTAATTTTAGGACATTCCAGTAAAGGCATCAAGAAGTGTTTGCTGCAGTGCTGTATCCGGCCTGGCAAGCTGGAGGTGCGTAAAGAGTTCTTCGCCTATTTCTTGCCGAAGTAGGGCGAGAGTGGTATCGTCGACCTGGTCGCTCATACTATACCCAATGACTTCTGGCTGTTCCTCCGTTTGAGCTCTCTGACGAATAATCTGAGTAAGCCCCTCTATGCACACAGAGATTCCTTGCTGGTCATCCATCTCTTGAAAAAGGTGCAAACTTTCTTTATACATTTCTCTGGCCTTCTCATACATTTCTTCTGCAAATGCTGCATCGGCTAATCCAGCGAGAGATGAAGCTATTCCCCAGGTATATCCCAATTTCCGGCTTATAAGCAGGCTTTCCTCATACGTCACCACTGCCTGGGTATGATACCCACTGCACCACTCGACTTCCGCAAGATTGTTTAACACCGCTGCTACTGCCATTTCCTCTCCCAATTGTCGAAAGTAGAAGAGGCTTTTGCGATGCAGCGCCATTGCACGCTCAATTTTTTCTTGTTGCCGTGCCACATTGCCCAGGTTATTGAGTAAGCTCGCCATGCCAGGTATATCGTTGAGCGCCTGCCGTAACTTCAGGCTCTCTTCAAGCAACGTGACCGCACGCTGTTGTTCACCCAGACGAAGTGCAACCGAAGCACAGGCAACATACGCATCACTCATCAATTTTTTGTCCGCTAACTGCTGGCTGATCATAAGTGCTTCTTCAGCAAAACCCATGGCAGCGCTGTACCTATTGTTTATGCAAAAGATCAGGCTCAAGCGTTGTAGCGCTTTGGCACGCAGGGCGGGCGAGACGCTTGCACTATCCGGGTGAGCAAAGAGTGCTTCAAACCATTTGCGGCCCTCACGTAACAGGCCACGTAACCACCAGAACTGCCAGAGAGCTTCAGTAATGCGGAAACTCTCTTCGATGTAGCCATGGGTATAGCTCCAACTCAGGGCCGCCGCGATATTGTCGTATTCCGCTTCGATCTGATACAACCAGTGCTGATGCTCAAGTTTCTTAACCGGAACACGTATCAACTCAACCTGCTCAAGATAATAGCGCATGTGCCTCAACTGTATACTTGCCTGGGCCGGCTCCGACAGTTGCTCTAAAGCGTACTCGCGGATTGTGTAGAGCATCTCAAAGCTCGTTTCTCCATTTTCTTGCACCTCTAAACGCAGCAAACTTTTATCAACGAGAGAGTGTAACCCATCGAGCGTTTTGTGTTGGTCGTCGATGAGGCAGATAGCCTCAGCAGCCTCCAGCGTAAAACGGGCAGAGAAAACGGACAGTTGGGTGAAAAGCTCCTTTTCATAGGGATTCAGTAAGTTATAGCTCCATGCGATAGCTTCCCACAGGGTTTGCTGACGCGCTCCATGACCAGTGCTCTCATTGCTCAAGAGTTGAAAACGGTGCCCCAGTCGCTTTACCAGAGCTTGTGGAGAAAGCAACTTTACACGTGCAGCAGCCAGTTCAATCGCCAGAGGAAGACCATCTAAGTACGCACAGATCTCAGCAATAGGGCGCATATTGGTAGGAGTAAGTACAAAATCAGGTTTTACCATGCGTGCGTGTTGTACAAAGAGGGTCACGGCATCGGACTGTTCTACTGCTGCGATGTTCAGCATATGTTTGTGATCTGGTACAGGAAGTGGAGCTACCATATATTCATACCCGCCCTGCAAATGGAGGGAGATACGACTGGTAAGCAGTAATTTTACCTGGTGGAGACTGTGCAGAAGCTCAGAGAAAAAGGGGGCCACGTCGCTAATCTGCTCAACAGTATCAAACAACAGAAGCGTTTGATCTCGCAGGTATCCCTGCAGGCGTTCCAGGATAGACTGGTAGTTTTCTTCATTCAGGCCAATGGCCTGCGCCAGCGCGGTAAGCACCCCGTCCTTGTTACGCGTCGTCGCAAGATCGACAACGTAAATACCACCCGGAAAAAGATCGGACAGGCCTGTCGCAACCTGTATCGCCAGGCGCGTCTTGCCAACACCCGCAGGACCAATTAATGTGAGCAGTCGTACATCATCCGAGCGTAACAAGGTGCGGATTGCCTGTACCTCCTTTTGGCGACCAACAAAGCCATTCAAGTGCGTTGGGAGATTATTTGGGCAAAGCTCAAGCGTTTTGAGAGCGGGAAAGGCTACCATGAGTCCAGCACAGGTCATTTGAAAAATATGTTCCGGTGCCCGAATATCTTTGAGGCGGTGGACGCCCAGATCTTTTAAACTTACTTCAGGCGGCAGGCAATTGCGCAGCAGCTCAATCGTTGGCAACGAAAGCAGAATCTGACCGCCATGTCCCGCTGAAAGGATACGGGCAGTACGGTTTAATGCCTGTCCAAAGTAGTCGAAACCCCTGATCTGCGCTTCGCCCGTGTGAAGCGCCATCCGTACCAATAATGGCCTGACGCTGGCAGGCCATTGGCACTGTTGCAGGGCTTTTTGCACCTCAATAGCTGCCACCGACGCTTGCCAAACACTGGTAAAAACCACGTAAAAAGCATCCCCCACCGTTTTAAACACAACACCCTCATGTGCTTCTACAATCTGCTGTATGAGCGCATCATGCAGGGCAAGGGCAGCAGCCATCTCCTGGGGATATTTCTCCCAGCGTGTAGTGCTTCCCTCAATGTCTGTAAACAAAAATGTAATTGTTCCAATGGGTAACGCTGGCATGATAGCAGTTCCTTGCATAGGAAGATCGACGTAGTGCTTCTCTTCCTCTTCTAGAGTACATCAAGTTATGACAAATGTCAACAAGGTACAACAATCGTGTAAAAATTTGCATATATTTTTATTATCATCAGAAAGCATTGATTTACTCCAAATTTCTATGCTATACTAAGGAAAATTCACACTTCAAGTGCAACGATTAGAAGAAAGGATGACAGAAGATGGCAGATGCCTTGCCAATTGACCAGGTTCGCAAACTTGCCCGCGACCTTTTACACCAGGTACAGCAAGATCCCCAATTCGCCGCACAAGTACTCCAGGATCCTGTTACGGTGCTAGCTGACGCAGGGCTTCCAGAGGAGTTCGCGCAAGAGTTTTTAGCACAGGCTCAACTTGCAGAAGTACAAGGATACCTTTCACCTTCGTGTGGGTTAACGGTGCTCTTCTAAAAGAAAGTAAAACTTCGTAGAGAAAGCTTTTAATCAAAAAAGCTCACAAAAGCTTGACAAAGTTCTGATATGATTGTATATATAGCTAATAGATAGGCTAATGTGTACTTATTTACAATAAGTCTATCTATCTCCACTTGTCCGTGCCATATGCTTATTTTCATCTGCCCGAAGGGAGCTTTTGCTATGCGTCTTCGCTCTGCTCGCATGATACTCAAATCCGTTGTAATGCGAGCCAGTACAGACTCTGCATATTTACAAGCACTGCAAACAAGTCCCGTTGAGATTCTTCTGCAAGAGGGGCTACCCTATGATCTCATCGAAGACTTTTTGCAAGAAGCCCAGGTACAACCTGAAGTTTCCGGGTATCTCCTGCCAGGGTGCGCAAATACCTGCGCTCTGACCACAACGGAAGCATATCCAGAAGGCTTTATCGCTCGCCTCAGCACTTCCTAAACACTGCTAAAACATGCCATTGTACACTGTTTTCCCTGTGTTCTTCCATGAAAGAGGTGCCTTATGCATCAGCAACCGTCCGATGATACCTTACAAGAGGCCCAGGAAACAATCAGCAAACAGCAAGCAGAAATTCAGCAACTCAAGCAACGCCTGCAACGGGAGCAATTTGCCCAGGAATTCCGTACGTTGCTTCAGACAGCAGAGCAGAGTGCCACGATCCTCTCCCCGTTTAGCCATGCCCATGTACTTGAGATGGTGGTAGCGACTGCCGCACAGGTCATCTCTGCACTTTCCGCCTCCCTGTACCTGATCGACGAAGATGCGCAAGATCTCGTTTTTGAGGTCGCGCTTGGCCCGGTGGCGCAGGAAGTCAAAAAGTTTCGTGTGCCCCTGGGTCATGGTATCGCCGGGGTGGTGGCCCTTACCGGGCAGTCGATGGCGATTGCAAATGCCGAGCGGCATGAGCATTTTGCCATCGATATTGCAACTGCCGTCAACTACATTCCCAAAAATATTCTCTGTGTTCCTCTCTTTTACGATGGACGCGTCATCGGAGCACTGGAGCTGTTTGACAAAATTGGGGCAGATACCTTTGGCCTGGCTGATCTGGAAACCCTTGGGGTGTTTGCGAATATTGCCGCCGTAGCCATCGCTCAGTCAAATATGTATCACGACCAGGAAGCCATCTTACACTCCCTCATACGTACATTTGCCACCAGAGACGATGAACAGAAACAGCATATCCAATCTGGCGCGACACCCTTTTTGCGCTGGTCACAAACGGACGATGCTTTCAGCAAAACCACACGCGAGCTGGCAATGCTCGTTCATGAACTGGCGCTCGCAGGGCAGCAAGAAATCACCTTATGCAAAAATATACTGGAGGGATTGGTCATAAATGCACGTAATCGTGCCGGGATATACGGCGTCTTCTCTACCGCTCAATGAGACCAGGCTCATAAAGGAAAAGATATGCAAAAGCTCACACCTGCATGGAGTTCGCAATTTGCGTTAGAGAAAGTGTCTCCTATTGCCATGGTCCATCCGCTCGATCATCTGAACTGGGAACAGGCATGCGGTGAGGGACAGGGGCAAGGAGTAAAGGTAGCAATCATTGATAGCGGGGTGGATGCCACCCATCCCGCTCTTCTTGGACCAGTCAATGGGTACACGACCGTCATTATTGAGGGCGAAACGATACGCTATGAGCAAGGGCCACACGAGGATTCATGCGGTCACGGCACCGCATGCGCTGGCATCATTCGTTCTCTTGCTCCCGCATGTGAGATCTATAGTGTCAAGGTACTAGGGAAAGGATTGATTGGACGCGGCTCGGCATTTATCGCTGGAGTGCGCTGGGCCATCGAAAATAATATGGACATCTGCAATCTAAGCCTGGGTACAACGAAACGCGAATTTTTTGCAGGCCTGCACGAGGTCGTCGATCAAGCCTACTTTCAGCATATTCCTCTCGTGACAGCCGCAAATAATATGCCCATTCCCAGCTTCCCTTCAATGTACTCCTCGGTCATCTCTGTGGCCGCTCACCATGAGGACGATCCTCTACGCTTTTATTATAATCCTCATCCCCCCATGGAGTTTGGTGCACGTGGCATTAACGTGCCCGTGCCCTGGTTATATCAGTCATGGTCAACCGTGACCGGGAACAGCTTTGCCGCCCCACACATTACTGGGATCTGCGCGAAAATCCTGGCGGAACATCCTCACCTCCCTTTGTTCCACTTAAAAACTATGCTACGAGCACTGGCAGCAAATATTTCTACCCCCTGACAACCCTGCTGCACATCACGCTCGTCTTTCATCCGCCTCACACGCGGATACTTCGCCATGCCCGTTGTCTCCTCATGGTCCTTTATCTCACCACAAGTTCCAATAACCATTGAAAACTACGGAAAATCTTATGAATGGTATAATTCCCTCCAAAAACCATTGACAAGTTCCAAAATATTTTGTATGCTATTTATGTAAAGAGTGAGGGGCTTCCAAAAGAAGGTGCACCGACCTCTCCCTCTGGCAGACAGGGCGCATGAGTGTACGTCTGTTGTCTGATTTTTGTCCGCCGTATTTTGAGGCATGTTTTCAGTAAGAATGAATTCCTGAGTATCAGGAGAGGAGCCAATCATGGACTATACCGAATTTGAGAAAACCCTCCAAAACATTCGTTCAACCGCTCGTGACCTCGCTGACCGCGTTCAGCAAGATCCCGCCTTCAAAGAGCAAGTGCTAGATGACCCGTCGAAAACGCTGACCGCTGCTGGATTGCCAGAAATCGCCGTTTCAGACTTCATGCGTGAAACCGAACTCGGCGAAGTGGCTGGTTATGGTTTCGTCTGTTCATTGACTTGCTCGGTGACGGCAAAAGCTTTATAACCGTTTGTGTCCTGGAAGGTGGGGCTTCCCCCTTCCAGGACACAACACCTTCATCTGCACACGCTCATTTCCACACCCATATTGGTGCAAGCAGAAGGAATAAGACCATGATAGAACCCCGCCTTGCTTCGTCAGCCACAGCGTCAGATGTATCTGATCCTCTCATACAAGTTGTAAATGAAGTGCGCGACCGTTTTACGACAACCCTCCCTTCATGGCAGATCACACGTAGTTCCGATCCAATGGAGCAATGGTTGCAGTTTCATAATCCAGCGGTAACACTGCCATTACAAGGATGGAAGCTGCATATTTCAGCACATACTTCATCGGCCTGCGAGGTGCTCCATAGCGTCCTTCCCATTCTGCTGACCCATGCCGGGTCATTTAAGATGACTTCTTCACTTTCACGCCTCGCTCTGCTCAATCAGGGACGTGCTGGTAACAGTCAGATTGGCAAATTCATTACCGTCTACCCGCGCAGTGATGATGAAGCGGTTACATTAGCGGTTTTACTTGATAAAGCAACGCAAGATCTGGAAGGCGTCAGTATTCCGTCTGATCGTGCGCTGCGTCCGGGTAGCCTTATTTATTATCGCTATGGAGGATTTAGTAGCCAGTTGCTCGTGCAAAATGCTATCGGCTTGATCATCCCTGCGATTAGAGCACCCGAACATGAACTTGAGCCAGATCTGCGCCACGTTCCGTACAAAGCACCTTCCTGGGCAACTGACCCCTTTATTCGCGCAGGCGTGGCGGCGGACCTCCCGGCATTTCAAAGGATATTGGCGCAACAGTACGTCCTTGCCTCCATTATCGCAACGTCGATCAACAGCACTATTTATCTTGGTTGTGATCTAGAGGCGGCCCGAACCTGCGTCATTAAAGGTCCAGGCTTTGCTCATTATAATAATTACGATAGCAGCTCACGCTTTAAAGTTCAGTATGAAATGCAAATATTGCAGCAGATGATGCCCAATGCTCATATCCCTACTCCCTTTGCTGTCGTGGAGCAAGATAGAAACCATTATCTTGTGATGGAGGATATTGAAGGGGAAACCCTTGACGCATATCGCAATAAACGTATGGCGCGTGGGCAATATGTTTCCCTGGAGAAACTTTTCTCCTGGAGCAGACATCTGTGCCAACTCCTCGATAGCATTCATGAACGCAACCTTATATACACCGATATGAAGCCTTCCAATGTCATGCTGAACGAGGAAGGACTCATCTACCTCATCGACTTTGAGCTTACCCATGAGGCTGGGGATGCTGATCCCAAATGGCATGGCTGCGGAACTCCAGGCTACATGTCACCGGCCCAGCAGCAGGGCCAACCAGCGACGGTCGCCGACGATATCTATGGCTATGGCGCTTTCCTTTATGCGATGTTGACGGGAGCAGAACCTTCCTACGCACCACTTGCCCGTCCGCTCCTTGATCGCCCATCTGGTCTGTTGCGCCCCGGCCTCAGTCGTGCCCTGCAGGGAATTGTTGAACGTGCACTCGCGGCTGATCCACAGGTGCGTTACCGCTCCATGAGTGACCTTTCCGCGGAGCTCGACCATGCTGAGCAAGAGGGAGCATTCTCACCTGTGCCCTTTGGCGGTGAGCCATTCGCGCTGGATGAAGCTGCACGCGCTCATTACAGCGAACTCGCTCACAAGCTCCTTGCCACCCTTTGCCATACGGTATCCAGGCATGCAGACGCCTGGGAAAGTGCTCACCCGATCTCTTATGGGCTCCTGGCACGCGATATTAATACTGGCAATAGTGGGACTCTTCTTGCCATGGCTGAACTAAGTGAAGAATTTGCAGATGCACGCGGAAAAGCACTTCTTCAAGCGAGTAGCGCCTGGCTCGATGCATCACTTCCGAAAAGTATTCAACCCTTGCCCGGCCTTTATGTGGGAGAAGCTGGTGTTGGCACGGCCCTGTTACGTGCGGGTCAACTCTTGCGCGACACCACCTTACTACAAAAAGCTGCTCTCCGTGGGCATACTATTGCGACTCTTTCGTATGGCTCCCCTGACCTCTTCAATGGGACGGCGGGACGACTCCGTTTCCACCTCTTTTTGTGGCATGTGTTGCAAGATGATGCAGCGCTGCAGGCGGCACAGGCCTGTGGTTCGCATCTCCTGGAAACCGCGCTTTCTAATGCACACGGTGATGTCTGGTGGCGTATACCTGAAGGCTATGATTCGCTGAGTGGACAGGAATATCTTGGCTATGCACACGGGGCCGCTGGTATCGCTGATACGCTTCTGGATCTTTTTGATGTGACTGGCGATGAGCGCCTTTTACCCGCGATTATGGGGGCCGGACAATGGTTAGCGCGTCTCGCACAACCTGGCCTTGACGATTTAAGTGGGCTGAACTGGCCACGTGTGAAAGGTGAGCCGCCGACAGCCGCTTTCTGGTGTCATGGAGCGGGTGGCATCGGACGCTTTTTCCTCCATGCCTCACAAACGGGTCTTTTCCCTGATGCAGCTATCATTGCTGAACGGGCGGCTATTATGGTGGCACGTGGGACAAGAAATGCGGGTCCAACACACTGCCATGGCCTGCCCGGCAATATCGAATTTCTCCTGGATATGTATCGTGCAACGCACAACGCGGCCTATACCACAGAAGCCTATCCACTGGCAAAACTGCTGGAAGCCTTCGCTCAAGAGCAAGAGGGCAATCTTGTCTTCCCTTCCGAGC
>JACDAE010000168.1 GCA_013695595.1 Ktedonobacteraceae bacterium
GCTCATTCAACCATTCCTCCGTATCGGCATGGAGGCAATATGGATACAAAATACCTGACAAAGGGGGCACGTCTCTTTTTGCCGGTGGAAGTGCCGGGCGCGCTGTATTCTATGGGGGATGGGCACGCAGCTCAGGGCGATGGTGAGGTGTGTGGTACGGCCATCGAAACGCCTATGCGTGCAACCGTGCGCCTGACGGTCCGCGAGGATATGCGTGTTCCGGAGCCGCAATTTCTCACGAGTGGCCCACTGTCACCGCGCACCAACATCGGCCCATATTATGCAACTGATGGTGTTGGGCCTGACATGGTTGAGGCGACGCGGCAGGCGGTCCGGAACATGATCGAGCATATAGAACGCACGTATGGCCTTTCACGCAATGATGCCTATATGCTCTGTAGTGTGGCCGTTGATCTCAAGCTCTGTGAGGTTGTTGACATGCCGAACTGGCTGGTAAGTGCGTTCCTGCCACAAAGCATCTTCACTACATCCATAACACCATAAACAAGGTAGAGCATCCGATTGATAAATCACGGACGCGATCAATCGGGTGCCCTACCTCCGAACCTTTTTTCAGATCGTATACGAGCGCGTTCAGCCTCAACCTCGCGATCGTGTGGTTCAGCATTGGTAACCAGCGTATCCAGTAGAGTGCGCGTAACCGTACTCACCTCTGCGACCGCCTGATAGAATGCCGCTTCGTTTGCCTTTGAGGGTTGAGCGAAGCCGGAAAGCTTGCGCACGAATTGGAGTGCAGCCTCCCCAATCTCTTCGTCGGTAGCTGGTGGATCAAAATTGAATAGAGTCTTGATGTTTCGGCACATGGCTTTTTTCTTCTTCTTTAAATGTATAACACGAAAGCGCAGTTTTGTTCTATGTCCCTGTCTAGACCTGTTCTTATGAGTGATCAGAAAAGTGGAAATGGTCTTGCGGCTGCGCCTCCAATTTTGAGGGGATCTTCAATCTAATTGCGCATTCTGTCTCTCCGCCGTAGATCAATGTTATACAAAGTACTGGTTTCGCGTCCAATTCAGGATCAAACAGAGGCTTTGCCTTTGAAGATCGCGGCGAAGTTGTGACGAATTTTCCTGATCTTGCAATCACCTATGAGCGGGTGAAGACCATCGCGAATCGCTATTGATCTTTTTGTGTGCAACCTATTCAGACGGGTTGATAATATTCCGCCTGCATACGATAAAGGCGTGCATAGGTTCCGTCGAGTGCTAACAGATCATGATGCGTACCATATTCTGTGATCTGCCCATCTTCTAGGACAGCTATGGTGCCAGCCATACGTACCGTGCTGAAACGATGGGTGATCATCAAACTGGTACGACCTGTCATAAGTTCGGCGAATCCTTGATGGAGTTCGTACTCAGACTGAGCATCCAATGCCGCCGTTGGTTCATCCAGCATCAACACCTCAGCCTGACGTAGAAACATGCGTGCTAAAGCGATCTTTTGCCACTGCCCACCCGACAGATCAATCCCTGGTTCGGCCTTCTTTTCACCCAACCAACGGCTCAATATCGTTTCATACTGCTGAGGAAGGCCGGTAATAAATTCAGCAATACCTGACTGAAGCGCTGCTGCATGGATTGCCTCTGGCTCTTCTATATGCTCAACATCACCCAGGCCAATGTTCTCTCGCACGGTTAAATCGTAGCGTACAAAGTCCTGAAAGATGGCCGCGATATGTTTGCGTAGTGCCTGGGGATCAAACTCACGTATATCGATGCCATCCCAGAGCACCTGCCCTTCCGTTGGATCATACAGGCGCGTCAGCAATTTCACCAGAGTCGTTTTGCCCGCGCCGTTCAGACCTACAAGCGCCAGGGTTTGACCGGCAGGGATACGGAGATTGACGTGACGTAGCACCCAGGGATGCTTCTCACTATAACGGAACGAGACATCACGCAGTTCGATAGATATGGCAAGAACAGGAACGGGATGTGGCGTGGTAGTAATTGATAGTGGTTGTGGTAGGGCCAATAATTGTGTATACTGGCGAAAAAAGAGCACCTGTTCACTCATTTGTGTGCTGGCAAAAATAATGCCAAGCAGCGTACTCTGAATGCTGCCAACTGCATTGGTATAAAGTGAGACATCGCCAAAACTGAGCTGGCCTCGAAAAGCTTGTACAAACACAAGAATAAATGTAATGCTCCCTATGATGGCGGAAAGTGCTGTACAAGCGATTTGCCAGGATAGTTCGTGACGTTGTTGCCGACGTTGAATAGCCTGAATAGCCTGCGTTGTCTGTACAAAAGCATGGAGAAAGTATTTCCCAAGGTTAAACAAACGCACCTCTTTTGCAAAGGTTGCAGCTGTCATTAATTGACCATAGTAGGTAGAGAGCCGTTCTTTTGGGCTATTCCCAAGTGCGACACTAAAGCGTTGCTTACCAAGGCGTAACTGTAGAAAGAACTGAGGTAGAATTGCGGCAAAAACAATTCCTGTCAGCAAAAAGTTTAGAGAGAGCAATACGCCTAAAAAACTAAAAACGGTTACTAAACCACGAAATACGGCACAGAGGGTGCGCAAAAGCTGGAGGGGACCCATCCTGGCTCCGTTGATGGCTAGTGTGAGGGTATTGTACAACTCAGGATTTTCGAAATAGGCCAATCCTGCGAAACTAGAGACCTTTTGGTACATATGGGTCTGGATAGAAAGCGAGAGACGACGACCCAACTCGGCATTGAGATAGTTGTCCAACGGAGAAATAAATTGTGCGATCAGCGTTAATAGAGATTGAAGGATCAGGAGCAGAATAATCAATTGAGGAAGTGCTGTTCTGTTATGAAAGGCTAAACTTTGGGCTAATGCATCAAAGAGTAGCTTTGTGATCCAGGCTGTGGCCAGGGGAAGTAGTCCTTGTAGTAGTTGAAAAAAAATCATGATCAATAAACCTACAGGATAAGCCTGCCAGATGGCCTGTAGCATTATCCCAAGTGTTGCAAATAGCATTGGTAGGGATTTCAGACGCTGAATCATGATTGCCTCTCCTTGTGCCTTAGAAAAATATCTTTGGTAACTTCATGAGCACAATTCCGCAGACATTCCGCAGAGAAAGTGGGCCAGCGATTAGCGAATCAGTACTCTCCATATGGTTGTCGCCACACACAAAAAGGTGTTGTGCAGGGATGGACCAGGTGCGTATCCCATGTTCGTTGTGATAGGGTGCAAACTGTGAACGTGCTTCCTCGCGAATATCATTGAGTGATGTTTTCACTGTCTCGCCAGCCAGAGCGACGATACGTTTGATATGCAATTGTTCAGATAATGGAGAGTCGTAGTAAAAAGTGGGTTGTTCTGCATACCAGGGCCTGAATAGTACAATCTGCCCCTTACGTAAGTAGCGTTTAGGCCACCAACTAATTGCTAATACACGGTCACCCTCTACAAATGTTGGCTGCATGCTGTGGCCTTGAACCGTTACAATTCTATAGGTAAGCCGTGCAAGTATCGCGAGTGTGAACAGCAGCAATACCAGATTGCAGAAGAGAAAGAACCCGGTCAAAAACATAGAGAACGATCCTTTTCACTCAAGAACTACAGCATCTTCCGCTTTCCAGATCAACTGACAGGGGTATGGAGAACGGAAGATGCGTTACTCTGTTAGTGGTTTACTACACAGTTACAGTTGTTGATGGAGCAATCGTGAGCGCCAACCATGCATTCGTATGTAGAATACGCATAATAATCATAGGCGACGAAATGGTATTCCTGATAACAGGGTTGACTTGTGCAATATGTACCGCAGAAATAGCCGGGACAGGCTTGCGCGGTTTGCTTTGTTAACAGGTGGTCTGCCAGATTATCAATCAAGGCAGTGACCGGGCCAAAATGTTCACTGATGTGCGTGGTGAACGCTAAAATCGTGTCGTTCCAGGTTTTCATGATAATATTCTCCTTAGGTGTTACAGCTATCTTTCAAAACAGTAAAATCGTGAACCAGAGGGTTTTCCAATGAGATAAGTCCATCATCTCCTTTCTAGTAGCGCAACATCAATGTTTGAGAGTTTTTGTTTGCGCCAGCCTGCAACGAGTTTTTTCCAGCCTCCTAGCATAGGATGTCCGGCAAACTGTACCAAACCCTGTCCGTTGATCAGACAGTAGGACGGTGTACTCGTCGATTTATATTTTTCGGCAAAATCGTTGTCCGGGAGTGGAGCAACGAGGACAGGCAATGTGATCTGAAACTGTTTTGCAAACGCACGCGCTTTGTCGACCTCGGCAAGAATGACAAAAACAAACTCGACATCAGCTTGCGCTGCCATTGGAGCTAACTCAAGTAGTTCCGGAATAGCTTCACGGCAAGGATTACAATGAGTAGAAATAAACAAGAAGACGATTGTTCTTCCTGCATAAGTAGCCAGGTTGACTTGCTGAGCGTCTAGTGTTTCAGCAGTAAAATCGGGAGCCTGTTCACCTTGTTGTAACCGATTATCTGTCAATGAAGCTGTACGTGCGGCTGGCGTGTTGTTCAGTTTACGAACTATTCCAAGTGTCAACAGCAAGTTGAAGACGACGATAATCCATAATAAAACAATGCAAGTAATCAAGAGCGGTTGCATGCAAATCTCCTTCTTCGTACTAATATGAGTGGGTGGAAAATATTCTTAACGGAAAAGTCTTACAAGTTCGCCAAGTTGTGTCCAGATCCCCACAAAGACCAGAGCACAAAGTCCACTCAGCGCCCATGCCAGGAGATCTGGAGCATCCAGGTGGGCAGATCCGGTTAGTGTTACGCATCCCCCAAAGGAGCAGGCAATAAAACCAGTATTACGCACAATATCAATTGAGGAGATGGGCGTAGTGGTTGGACCGAAGCAGGAACAGGTACTTGAAATACGCCTGATGAGCACAGAGAGGAGCGCGGCGCTAAAGAGGAGCAGGAGTCCGGCTGCTAGCAGGTACCCTGGCAATAGAAAAGGCCCCGCCAGTATCGTAAGAACGACTACCAATGCTTCTGCCGTCAGAAACAGGGTAGCAACTGGCCCACTGAATTGTCTGGGCAAAAGTGCAAAGGTTGTAATGGTCTGCTGAAAGGCTGCTCTGGCACGTACCTTGCTCACAAAAGAGATAGCAAAAACGAGAAGAACAACGCTACGACAGAAAATTTGTACGTACGCTATCATAAAATACAAGCTCCTACTCAACATCCTTAGCATCTGGCGACTAAAGGTTCCCCAAAAGGAGAGCGACCCATTTCTTTGGGTCTACATTCTTTCTTCTCCACAAGAATACAGGATGGGGTGCCCTGAATCCACCGCATCTATTGGACTTTCTCTAGACTTTTCGTTACGCATCTTCTATACTTATCTTGCTGAATATACTCTCTACCCATCTATCAGGAAACACAGGAAAAGGTCGGAAAGCGCCGCACCAATTGCGAGATATCCAGAGAGGCAAGGAACGCTAGAATATGACTGAGGAATCTTCCTTTATTCCAAATCGTGCTTTACGCCGCATGCGTGAGAGGCGTGGCCTGACTCAAGAACAACTGGCCGAAGCTATTGGAACAACGCACCATTCCATCTATCGTTGGGAAAAAGGCTCGGCGTTCCCCAGCCCTTTTTTTCGTCAGAAACTGTGCACGTACTTTGAGCTGAGTGCAGAGGTATTAGGGCTGCAAAGAATCGTGGAGGCTGACGAACAAGAGGAGGCCACCATTCCCGCAAAAACACCTTTCCATTCTACTTTTCCGCCAATTGCACCTCTGGGAAACGCTCTGATGGGGCGAAGCGCATTGCTTGAACAGATTATCGGGCGCTTGTTCTCTGAGGAGAAGGCTGCCCTCTCTCGCATGGTCTTGCAGGGGCTTCCAGGTATTGGCAAAACATCCCTGGTTATAGAACTCGCATTTCATCCAGCGATTACGCAGCACTTTCCGGATGGTCTCTTGTGGGCAAGCGTTGGGCCAACCCCCGATCGGCTGATGCTCTTGAGTGCGTGGGCGGCACGCCTTGGGCTTTCGTCCGATACCTTATCTGGCTGTACCACTGCTTCTGCGCTGGTACCCCTGCTCCACGAAAGAATCAGTGAGAAACGCTATCTGCTCATCCTTGACGATGTCTGGTCACGCGAAGATGCATTAGCGTTGACAATAGGGGGACCATTCTGTACTCATCTTGTGACTACGCGCTTTCCCCAGGTTGCCTATCAGTACATGCCCCAGCACGTCGTAGCGGTCCCTGAGCTGGATCCCGATGCGGGGATGGCGATTATTCGCTCATTAGCACCCGTCGCCGTAGAACACACCATCCCTGAGATATATGAGCTTGTACAGAAGGCCAATGGTTTACCCCTGACCCTTGTACTTATCGGTCATGCATTGGCACAGGTTAGTTATAGTCAACAGCCACGTCGTATCCGTGGACTACTGGATCGACTTTTGCACCGCGAGGCGCGAATGGAACTGGTCGCAGCCCTTCCACCTTTTCAGCCTGCACATAGTGGAGTGACTTCCCTACAGGTAGTTATCGCGAGTAGTGTTCAGGTGCTTCCTGAAGCTGCAAAGGTAGCGCTCTCCCAGTTAGCGATATTACCTGCGAAGCCGCTTGCTTTTCCAGAGCACGTTGCGCAGGCTGTATGTGGCTGTGATGGCGCGACGGTCGTCAATCTCCTGGATCTGTTGACGGATTTTGGGTTGCTTGAGGGGGTAGCGCCAGAACGTTACACCATGCATCAGGCGATTGTTGATTACGCATCCTCGCCAGAAATTGATTGGGTAGCCAGTCAACGTCTGATACAACACCTGACGCGCTGGTGGGAAGCGCATCAAGAAGAGCCTCTTGTGGTCGCGCAAGATTGGCCTCTCATGCAGCATGCTCTCGATCTCTCCCGTCAGTTAGAGTACCATGAGTTGTTCATCCAGGGAGTTCTTGCGGTACGCGTTTTCCTGCTGACGCAGGGTTTTTATGCAATCCTTATGAGCTATGCACAGGCGGCCCTCGAACTCGCCGAACATGATACTGTGTGCTTGGTTCATTTACTCCTGGTGCAGGCGCAGATTTTTATCGAGCAAGGTGCTTATGGGCAAGCAGAGGAGGTTGCCGGGCGAGCGCATGAAAGAACACAACGAGAAGGAAATGACGAACTTCTGGCTTCCTGCCTGGATATACTCGGTGTGCTTGCGTTCAAGCTGGGTCAGATGGAGCGAGCACAAAACTTGTATGAGGAGGGATGGTCGTATGCCTGTAACGAAGGCGATAAGCGTATACAAAGTTCTCTTTTGCATCATCTCGGTCAACTGCATTTGCATCATGGGAGAAATGTCGAGGCCAGCACCACCGTTGAAAAGGGATTGGCGATCGTTGGGGATGTTTTTCCACTTCAGCGTTGTGAACTCCTGAACATACTTGGAACGATCGTCATGTATACAGGCCAGTTTGATCAGGCCGACGAGATCTATACCAGTGGGTTAAACCTTGCTGAACATATGGGGTATAGTGTGCTGATAGCACAGTTTCGTTTCAATAGAGCCAGTATTGAACAGCGACGCGGCAATTTTTCTGAGCAGATCCCTCTCTTACAGAAGCAACTTCACGAAGCCCGCAAAGTTGGTCGGTCGGAGGTGATTATCAAAACGCTCGATCACCTGGCGCATTCCTATTCTGAAACGCGTAACTTTGCGCAGGCAAACGAATGTCTGCAAGAAGCGTTTGATATTGCGTGTGCGATTGGCAATCGTGAGCAACAGACGAAGGTCCTGGCAAATATTGGCAACGTGTTTTTGGTGCAAGGTGAAGTTGCACGCGCGGAAGAATATACGCGTCGGGGACTTATTATGGCCAGAGAGTTGAATATGCAAGGACAGGTAACCGTTCTTTTGTTAAATCTGGGCGAAATCGCCACCCACTTCCAGCGCTTTGAAGAGGCGATAGAGGCATTTGAGGAGGCACTTCTGCGTGCTCACGAGTCGAATACTCTGATATGTCTCGCTTATATCAAGCTAGGGTTATCGCATGTCTACGCGTTACAGGGGAAGCCAGAACAGGCTCTGGTCGCTGCCCAGGAAGCATATAGCCTGAGTACCCAGTGGAATGATGAAGCTATGCGCACGGAGATTGAGAAATGGATGGCAGATTGTGTGCGGTAAATGGTGCCCTCACAAGGATGGTGTTGCCATTTTTTGAAAGACTTGACGATTCGCTCACAATGGGATATAATGCGGTGGTTATGAGTGTTTGCATGGCATGGAACAGTTTGATAATATATCCTGTTCCCCGATAAAGACACTAAAGGGCTTTGAGCAATCCTCTGTAGATTCATCTCTTCCTGCACGCACGTTCGTATACTTATATCAGCAAGCAGCATTGCTCCCGTAATCCCTACGGCCTGCTCCTGGTACTCCCTGTAGATTATTACGCATTCAGGGAGCTTTATCCTCCCCGCAAGGGGCACATTGGCCGAAAGGGTTTTTCATGTCATCTTTTAACGATTTTTCCTTGCAACCCGCAACACGTGCGGTGCTTACAACTATGGGTATTACGGAGCCTACGCCCATTCAGGCGCAGGCCATTCCAGCGCTCCTCGCTGGCAATGATGTGGTGGGGCAATCCGCCACCGGTTCAGGCAAAACGCTTGCCTACGGCATTCCTCTGGTGGAGCGCCTCTCCAGAGACAAACGCGTCGTTCAGGCACTGGTCCTCGTGCCGACGCGCGAACTGGCGGTCCAGGTCAACACAGTACTCAGTCAACTGGCCGTCACCAAACGCCTTTCAACGGCCCTCCTGGTCGGAGGACGCCCCTACGGAAGCCAGATATCAGCTTTACGTTATGGAGCACAGATCGTCGTTGGCACACCGGGACGCGTAAAGGACCATCTACAAAGCGGCTGCTTAGTGCTGAACCAGTTGCGCATCTGCATATTGGATGAAGCAGACCAGATGCTCGATAGCGGCTTCGCTCCTGTCATCGAAGATATTCTGACAACCACGCCTGACACACGCCAGATGGCGCTCTTCTCAGCGACAATGCCAGAATGGGTTGCGAAACTGCAGCAAAAGTTCCTCAAAGATCCCATCAAGGTTGCTATCATGCCTGCCGCTGGCTCACAAAGCAGCATCGAACAGATCGCCTACCAGGTGCCTCATGACCAGAAAATGGCCGCACTCTGTACCCTGTTGAACTCTTCTAAAGGCGAGAGCACTCTCATCTTTGGTCGCACGAAATTCGGTGTTGAGAAGTTGGGCAAACAACTGAGTCGACTGGGATTTACCGTAGGCACATTACATGGCAACAAGAGCCAGCGTGCACGTGAAGACGTGCTTACCGCATTTCGTAGAGGGCATATACAGACGCTCCTCGCGACAAATGTGGCCGCCCGCGGCTTAGATATACAAGACATCTACCAGGTCATTAACTATGAACTGCCAGAATCAAGCGACCTCTTTACACATAGAATTGGTCGTACCGGGCGCATGGGAAAACAGGGCAAGGCGATCACCCTTCTGGTACCTTCAGATGTGCCAAAGTGGAGGCGCATGGCTCGCAATTTAGGGCAGACCGTTTTATTGCAGCGTCTCACCATTGATGAAGATGTTAATAACGCAATTCCGTCCGCGATGGCTGAAGTTGCTAGCATCCTGGCACGCGAGCAGAGCAGCGAGC
>JACDAE010000169.1 GCA_013695595.1 Ktedonobacteraceae bacterium
CGCGTGCCCAATGCTGGTCTACCACGCTTCCACGATTGCGCATTTCTGGCAGCATATCCCTTTGGACAAGTACTTCTTTCTGATAACGCAATGCCCGTCGATGTAACCCTTCAAGCATTTAATCCCCTCATTCCTGCCGATACTGAACGAAGCGGCATTCCCGTAGCTATTTTGTGCTTTGCTGTTACCAATAAAACAAACGAATACCTTACGGCTTCTCTATGCGGCAATATACAAAACTTTATTGGTACAGATGGTACAGATGGTATACCTAAAGCCAACCGTAATACATTTAAGCTCGAAAATAGTGCGACACCCATTCAAGGTATATTCATGACATCAAATGGCGTAGAACGGGGAAGCGAACAATGGGGCTCGATGGCTCTTGCGACCACAGCAACCTCCGGCATCACGTATCGCACCGCCTGGGCATCTCTCAATTGGGGCGATTCTCTGCTCGATTTTTGGGATGATTTTGCCAGCGATGGATTACTGGAGAAGCGCACAACGATCAACGTAGATAGCCCTATAGCATCACTGGCTGTAAATCTGGATATTGCACCAGGCGATACCCAGACGGTTACCTTCTTACTTACATGGCACTTTCCCAATCGTCAGACCTGGACGCCTACTGCCACGCCAATAACGAGATCCAGAACGGGTGACCTGGGCAACATAGGAGCACACACAGACAATCCCAATCGTATCGGCAATTACTACACTACACGCTACCACGATGCATGGGATGTTGCAATCAAGACCGCTGCTACTTTACCAGAACTAGAAGCAACTACGTTAGCATTCGTACGCAATTTTTGTGAGAGCGACTTGCCCTTAGTCGTTAAAGAAGCTGCCCTCTATAACCTCAGTACTCTACGTACTCAGACCTGTTTTCGGGCCGAAGATGGACACTTCTATGGCTGGGAAGGATGTAACGATAAGGCCGGTTCGTGTCACGGTTCCTGTACTCATGTATGGAATTATGAGCAAGCTACAGCCTTCCTTTTTGGCGACCTTGCATGCAGTATGCGCGAGATTGAGTTCCTACATGCCACAAATGATGACGGGCTGATGAGTTTCCGCGTCAATCTGCCTCTGGAACGTGCAACAGCCTGGGGCCTGGCCGCGGCTGATGGGCAGATGGGGTGTATTATGAAACTGTACCGCGATTGGCAGCTTTCAGGCAATACCACCCTCTTGCAAAAACTGTGGCCCAAAGTACGCAAAGCTCTGGCCTTTTGCTGGCTACCAGGGAGTTGGGATGCCGACCAGGATGGTGTGATGGAAGGGTGTCAACATAATACAATGGATGTGGAGTATTATGGCCCTAATCCACAGATGGGCCTCTGGTACCTCGGTGCACTACGTGCCGCCGAAGAGATGGCGCAGGCTATGGGTGATAGACAGTTTGCCAATCGATGCCAGGAGCTTTTCGTCCATGGGAGTGAATGGCTTGATGAACACCTTTTCAACGGCGAATATTATGAACATAAAATCCAGCCACCTCTCGACGCTAATGCTATTGCACCCGGATTGCGCGTGGGAATGGGGGCAACCAATATCGCAGAACCAGAATTACAACTCGGTGACGGCTGCCTGATCGATCAACTCGTGGGGCAATACATGGCCCATATCTGTGGCCTGGGTTACCTCGTTCCCTTTGATCATATTCGGCAGACGTTGAGTAGCATTATGCGCTATAATTTTCTACCCGATCTGTCATGGCACTTTAATCACATGCGTACCTTTGCGCTCAACGATGAAGCAGCTCTCCTTATGTGTGCCTATCCAAAGGGATCTCGACCACGCCGACCTTTCCCCTACTTTAATGAAGTAATGACTGGTTTTGAATATACTGCTGCCGCACACATGTTTTATGAAGGCATGATCGAAGAGGGTCTACAATGTATCTCTGCGATCAGGACACGGTACGATGGGCGCAAGCGCAATCCGTTCGACGAAGCCGAGTGTGGTCATCATTATGCACGCGCAATGGCAAGCTGGTCTTCAGTACTTGCACTCACTGGCTTCCACTATTCAGGCATCACTGCGACACTACAATTCGCCGCCACAGATCGCTTCTCGCGCGTCTTCTGGTCAAATGGATATGCGTGGGGAACCTGCCAGCAAAAGCCCGATACGAATGCAACTGAAGTTGAGATCATTGTCCTCTATGGTAAATTGCAATTACAACACCTGATCATTATAGGATTAGGGAGTGAGAAGTATGACTCTGTACGTGAAATCGAGGAGAATCAGAGCGTTGCATTTTTGATTAAGCATGCTGAAGAGGTTGAGTGATTACTCTTCACGCTTGCGCAACACATCCGGCTGCGCCACAAGCATCCAGATAAAATAGAGCAAACCAATCACAAACATAATGCCACAATAGGCCCAGGGCACTGCAAACGAGGCATCGCGGAAGATCGCCAGCTCGAAAAGCAACCAGACCAGCGATAACACGATAATCGGCCATTCAAACGCACCGAACCGGAAACCTTGCGTTTGTGGGAGCTTGCGTCGCGCATAGATATACAGAATTACAGTACATAGATAGATGATTGCTGGCAATAATGTTGAGGCCGAGAAGAGATTGGTCAGGCTATTTGGCTGATTCGCAAAAATAGCAAGCACGACTTCACAGAGAATACCTGACAATAATGTTGTTGCAATAGGCGTTCCCGTTCTTCTATTGACCTGCCGCAAAATCGGATAACCCGGAAAGCGTCGATCACGAGACATTGCCCATGTCAGGCGCGTGGCAGTCATAAATATAACCAGGCCACAGGCAAAAATTGAGAAGGTAACGATGATAAGGAAAATATCGCCTACGACGGTGCCAAGTACCTCCCTGACGATATCCGCAACTGGAGTAGCTGACACCGAGAGGGCTGGAATATTTCCTGAGGTTAAGTTAAGGGCGATGAGAAAGAGAAATCCTACCACACCACTTAAGACGACGGCTGACCACATAGCAAAGGGAACAACTTTATGCGCATTCTGCGTCTCTTCCGCCAGATTGGCTGCCGCCTCAAATCCTACAATAGTGTAAGCACCTAACAAGAAGGAAAACATAAAATGTCCTGTGGAGTTGAGTCCACCAGGATTGAAGTATCCATTGGGCGAGACAATACCCATACTGAATAGATGATCCGGGTGTAAAAGTCCGCGCACAGCTCCAACAACAATCAGCAAAATGGTGAGTCCTACAACACCGATGACTTCAGTCCCTACCGCTGCATTATTGATACGCATCGACAAAAATGTAGAGAACATAATCAATAGCATCTGGATGGCAATAATAATTGCAGTCGCCAGCCAGGCATTCTGTGCGGTCTCGCTGTAATTGAAAAGGCTGGGTAAGACCGTCGAAGCAATTGCATAGTCAACGGAAACAATAACCACCGTGAGAAACATGAAGGAAACCCAACCCACAAGCCAGCCCACCCTGGGATTCACCAATCGCGAGACCCATTGATACGAGTATCCAGCGATGGGCATGCGCGAAGCCAGTGTAGCAAAAACAAGCGCAACCAGCAATTGGCCAACCACCACAAACGGCCACGTCCAGATACCTAATGGACCACCCCAGTTGAGAACTCCACCATAGGTCGTGAAAATCCCCGTTGTTATAGAAATAAAGGAGAATCCAACGGCAAATGATGCAAAACGCTTGAGTTCACGGCGAAACTCTTGCTGATATCCATACTCTGTTACCGACCGCTCTGCTTCATTATCCTGCCTGTTATTGATGGCGGACATAGTTACTGACCCCCATGGAAATAGAGTACTACTTACCCAGAATATGCTACAAGATATAGGAATCTTTCTGTATCTAACTGTACAGCATATCTACGCTTTTTGCAAGAGGGTCTTTTAATTGTGTAATAAATATATCCCTGACGATGTACATCTTATATGTACGTCATCAGGGATACAAAGAAGAAATCAAATGATTTTAAGACAATGGTTCAACGATAAGATATGTGCGATCAGGACTTTCCTGGCCAGCGATCCTTTCAAACATCTCGCCATACTTCTGGGCAAGCGCTGCACGCGCATGCACGCGCTCGTCAGAGGTCACCTCGTGTGCCTGACCCGGCACCTCTGGCTCTCCCAGAAGATTGCCAACTCGATCAGAAGGCGTCATAAGTACACGTCCATTATTGCGTACGCGTTTGGCTTTCCCGGCGTTTTTACCTGTTGTAATATAGATTTTACCCTGATCATACGCAAACCAGACCGTTGTAGGTACCACATCCCCAGTTTTACGATACGTTGTCAGGACAATAAACTCGTGAGAAGCTAAGAATGCAAATGGGTCTTTCTCAATATCTTCACCTGTTGACATAAAATAACTTGCTCCTTTGGTAGGTTCGTAGTTTATAGAGACAGGTATACTATCTCCAACATAGAATAGCACAACCTTATACTGTAAAGACGTTTTCTATTTATAGGAAGGGTATAAATAAGGATACGCAAAAGTGTATGTTTCACGTGGCACATAATGTGTGATTATGTAAGTAAATAAAGGTCGAAGTAGCCCACTGCAACGTAAAATCTGAAGTGATAAAGCTATGACTCTTACTCTTCGGCGTCTAATTCTTTCATTAATTTTACATCCTGTTTGCTGCTTAAATCCAGGCGAGCAAAGAGATCTGGGCGGCGTTGTTTTGTCTTCCTCAACGCTTCCTTGCGCCGCCAGAGCGCAATCTGCGCATGATGACCGGAGAGCAGAGTATCAGGCACGCGCCATCCTCTAAAATCTGGTGGTCGTGTATATTGTGGATATTCCAGCAAATTATTGCTGTGTGACTCATCTTCCGCTGACCCCTCAGTGAGTACTCCAGGCATAAGACGGCTCACGGCATCAACTACAATCATCGCCGCTAGCTCGCCCCCCGTAAGCACATAATCGCCAATCGAGATCTCATCAGTCACTAATTGCCTGCATACGCGCTCATCAATACCCTCATAGTGACCACAAAGAAGACTCACTCTCGGTTCCTGAGCCAGTTCATGGGCAATCTGCTGATTAAATACACGTCCCTGCGGCGTCATTAAAATGATCGGGCCTCCTTGATATACCGCTTCTATGGAGGCAAAAATTGGCTCTGGCTTCATGACCATACCTGCTCCACCACCATAGGGATAATCATCAACAACGTGATGTTTATCAATAGTTGCATCACGAATATTATGGAGCGCAATACTCAACAACCCACGCTCTTGCGCTCTCTTAAGAATACTCTCGCTAAATGGCCCCTGAAACATGCCAGGGAAAAGTGTGAAGATGTCGAAATGCATTATGTTCGCTTCTTTGAAAATATTAGAAATGAGATTGAGGTGAGTATATCACAACAAAAAGTTCCTACAAAATTGTCTCCAATCCATCACTTGATAATCACTTCCTGGCACCCTTCCCTGTCATGCTACAATGCCATTGATTGTATTCCATTAACAACCCACAAGATGCGTATCTTGTAGAACATACTAAGCACCTGACAGGAGAAGATTTCATGGTATCCGTCGGTATCGTTGGCAGTGGTGCATGGGGTACTACCCTTGGACTGCTGCTTGCCAGGAAAAATATCCCTACCACGCTCTGGGAACACCACCCTCAACGTGCTATAGAGATGCAACATCAACATGAAAATAAGGAGTTTCTCCCTGGTTTTCCTTTTCCATCTACTCTGCAAGTAACCTCTGATCTCGAAGACGCTATTTACAATAAAGAAATGCTTGTGTTCGTAACACCTTCTCAGCGTATGCGTGAGAATGTGCGCAAATTGGCTCCTTTTGTTGGCTCAGAGACGCTCCTGGTTAATGCAAGTAAAGGTATCGAGATCGATACGCTCAAAAGTATGACTGAAATCATTTCTGAAGAATTGCCATTGGCACACAATCGCATTGCTACCCTGAGCGGCCCCAATCTTTCACGCGAAGTTGCCAGCGAAAAACCGACCGCCGCCGTTGTTGCTTCGCTTAACCATGACGTTGCGGTCCAGTTTCGCAACCTGTTCACAACCACCAGCTTTCGCGTCTACACCGCTGATGATGTAGTCGGCATCGAACTGGCTGGCGCACTTAAAAATATCATCGCCATTGGTGCAGGCATCAATGATGGCCTGGGTTATGGCGATAATGCCAAAGCTGCCTTCATTACGCGTGGACTCGCTGAAATTGCTCGCCTGGGCATCGCAGCCGGAGCCAATCCCCTTACGTTCTCAGGCCTGGCCGGTATCGGTGACCTCATCGCAACCTGCGCCTCTCCCCTCAGTCGCAATCAACAATTGGGACGCCGCCTCGCTTCCGGCGAAAAACTTTCCCAGATCTTACAATCGACTCACTCGGTTGCTGAAGGCGTCACGACGACAAAAGCGGCACTACAACTGGCCGCACGCTATAACGTTGAGATGCCTATCGCTGAACAACTTGCACTGGTCCTTTTTGAGGGCCTGGACCCCAAAAAAGCGGTACCGGAATTGATGATGCGCGATCCTAAAGGAGAACTAGAAGGAATGATATGAAGAGAAAGTGTCTTATTGACACTCTTCACTTGCAGAATTTGCCACACTCTACAAAAAGGTGTTACAATACTTCTGTCTCACTGGATGAGACCTTTCAGGACGCACTGTTCCACTGACAGGTAAACAAGATAGCCAGCCAGGATCAGAAACGTGACTTTTTTTCAAATTGAGGTACGAGCAATCTATGAGCAGCACGATACGCATGCCCATAAGCTTGCTCGCGAAATATTACAGTTATCGGCGCTGCAAATTCCTTCTCTTGCAGAGATTTCTGCCGCTTCATCCCCTCTTACCATCCGTACAGCCCAACTCTACCACCTTTCAGGCGATCTCAGTCCTTCCCAATTAGAACACCTTACACGCCAATTACTCGTCGACCCGGTCGTTCAGGAAGTTAGTTCTGGTTACCTTCCAGATGACGCTGCCACCGGCCATATCGTCGATGTGTTTTTCCATTATGGCGTGACGGATACACTCGCTGAAAGTGTTATCACAGGGGCTCGGATGCTTGACATCACTACACTGGATCGCGTTGCAACAGGACAACGCTATGTGCTAGATCGGCGCTTGAGCGAGGCCGATGCCCATATCATAGCTCGCTCATTGCTTTGCAACAAAGTCATCCAGCACTATGCCTTCTATAAAGCAGACTTCGTTCACGCGGATGATGAGGCATCGATGGGTGACCAGATAGAGATAACCGACTCTGCAAACACACACGCACCGATCACCACATTTCCACTCTCGACGATGAACGACGAGCAACTCATGGAGGTGAGTCGGGCCGGTCTGCTCTCCTTAAATCTGGATGAGATGCGTACTATTCAACAACATTATCAGCAACAAGGGCGTGAACCTACTGATGTGGAGTTGGAGACGCTGGCTCAAACCTGGTCGGAACATTGCTCACATAAAACTTTTAAGGCTCTTATTTCATACAGCGAAGTAGATTCCTCAGGCAATATTCTGGCCTCAGAAACTATTCCCGGTCTGCTGAAACACTATATCATGCGAGCAACCGAGCAAGTCAGGCCGTCCTGGCTAGTCTCGGCATTTAGCGATAACGCTGGCATCATTCGCTACACAGATGAATACGATCTGGCCTTCAAGGTCGAGACGCATAATCATCCATCCGCGATTGAACCATTCGGCGGTGCCAATACTGGCGTGGGTGGGGTTATTCGCGATGTGATGGGCGTCTCAGCCAGACCTGTTGCATGCACAGATATACTCTGCTTCGGTCCCCTTGAGACTCTTGCCGAAGAACTTCCTCCCGGCGTGCTCTCTCCACGACGTATCGCAAGCGGTGTCGTCAATGGTGTACGCGATTATGGGAATAAGATGGGCATCCCTACCGTCAATGGTGCCGTCCTCTATCATCCCGGCTATATTTATAACCCCCTGGTCTTCTGCGGTTGCCTGGGTATTCTGCCCCATGGCAGTCATCCCAACAATGTTCAACCTGGCGACCATATTGTGGTGCTTGGGGGACGCACTGGCCGCGATGGTGTGCACGGCGCGACTTTTTCTTCCGGCGAGATGAGTAGCGAGATCAACGCGCAGGCAGGCACGGCGGTGCAGATTGGTGCTCCCATTACTGAAAAGAAAGTCGCTGATGTTATTGTTCAAGCTCGTGACCGCAAACTGTATCATGCAATTACTGATTGTGGGGCGGGTGGCTTCTCTTCGGCGATTGGCGAAATGGGGGCCAATTCTGGCGCTCACATTGAACTAACACACGCACCATTGAAATATCAGGGACTCGCTCCCTGGGAGATCTGGCTCTCCGAAGCTCAGGAACGCATGGTCCTGGCTGTATCTTCGCAAAATCTTGAGCAACTCCTGGAACTGTGTGCCATCGAAGAAGTTGAAGCCAGCATTATTGGCACCTTTACTGATGATCACCGCCTTATTGTAACCTATTCCGATCAGGTCGTCGCCAATATGGACATGGATTTTCTGCATTCAGGATGCCCCCGTAGATCTCTGGAGGCCGTATGGAATATTGAAAGTCGTGTTGATATTGATACCGTATTACCCCAGAATTTGCAGAATATCACACGCTCTCTTTCACCCACTCTGCTATCCCTTTTGCGCCATCCCACCCTTGCTTCTAAAGAGGAGATCGTACGCCGCTATGATCATGAAGTTCAAGGAGCAACAGTGCTCAAACCACTGGTCGGCAAAGCAGGCAATGGGCCAGGTGATGCGGCAATCCTCCAACCTATCACAAATGAGCAAACACAAGCAGCCATCATCCTTTCTAATGGTGTCAATCCTTTATATGGCAGAATTGATCCCTACCACATGGCCGTCAACGCAGTAGATGAAGCGTTACGCAATCTAACGGCGGTCGGCGGCGATATCACCCATACCGCAATCCTTGATAACTTCTGCTGGGGCAATTCTACTGATCCGCAGCAACTGGGTATGCTTGTACGTGCAGTGAAAGGCTGTTACGATGCAGTACTTGGTTTTGGAACACCCTTTATCTCAGGGAAAGATAGTCTCAATAATGAGTATCGCGCGAATGGGGAACGCTTGCCCGTCATTCCTACATTGGTGATCTCGGCGGTAGGCAGAATTGATGATGCTGTCCAGACGGTCGATATGTCCCTCAAAACACCTGGGAACTTGCTTTATCTGATTGGGGCAACACGCAATGAGTTGGCAGGTTCGTATTATGGCGAGATTGTTGACCAGGGATCTTTTGCTATGTTGCTTCCTTATACAACTGTTCCTCAAGTTGATATTCCGCACGCCTATACAACAATGAAGACGCTTGGCGAAGCCATTCGCCAGGGATTGGTGCGTGCATGCCATGACCTTTCTGAGGGAGGTCTGGCCCTTGCAGCGGCTGAAATGTCGCTGGCAAGTTTACAGGGCGTCACCCTCGATCTACGTCATATCTCGATCTCAACACAACCTCCTCAACCACCATCCGATGATCTTAAAGAGGGGGCCAGACCAGACGTTTTGCCCGTTGCCGTTGATATCGTGCGTCTCTTTAGTGAATCGCCTTCTCGTTTTCTGGTTGAAATTGCTCCCGAACAACTGGGAACATTTGAAAAATATATGCACGTCAATGGCGTCGAGGATATCATCTATGTTGGCACTGTCTCACATACTGACCGCTTCATCGTGCGGGATGGGGAGGAAGAATTGATAAACCTGGGAGTGAACGAATTGCAAGAGGCATGGAAGGGAGGTAATTCATGACCCGTGCTCTCGTACTACGTGCACCAGGCATTAACTGCGACATTGAAACAGCTCAAGCCTGTCGCCTGGTCGGTTTCCAGACCGATCTTGTACATATCAATCAACTGCTTAAAAATCCTGAAACTCTGCTGGATTACCATTTTCTGGTCATCCCCGGCGGTTTCTCCTATGGTGATGATCTAGGAGCGGGTACTCTGCTGGCAAAAAATCTCACAGTTCACCTGGGTTCCCAACTTCAGCGCTTCGTTGATGAGGGGCGGCCTGTTCTGGGCATCTGTAACGGCTTTCAAGTTCTGGTTCGCGCCGGCTTGTTACCGGGCCTTGTAGATAGAACAGATCAGCAAGTCTCATTCCCACGCGCTACCCTGACCGAGAATGTCTCAGCCCAATTTGAATGTCGCTGGGTTACTTTAGCAGCCTTACCAGGCCCCTGTATTTTTACACAGAACATCGAACGCTCGCTTGAACTGCCAGTTGCTCACGGAGAAGGTCAATTCGTGCTCGCTGGCGATATTTCACAGCTACAGGCCAGCGGCCAGGTGCCACTCAGCTATATTGCGCGAGACGGCGATCTCGATCAAGGTGTTTCTTATCCTGCTAATCCAAATGGTTCCGCTAACAATGTTGCTGGCGTCTGCAATGCACGCGGCAATGTCTTCGGCCTGATGCCGCATCCTGAACGTTATGTTCACGCCCTGCAGCATCCTCAGCGCCGCACTCTCGCCAACGGACAGGGGGATGGACTATTGATATTTAGAAATGCCTATATCTACACACAACAACAGAACGGGGAAACATTTGAGCCTGAGGTCTACGCAAAAGTGATCTCGGCTCCACTTCCATCAATAAACACCGGGCAAGCACAGGATTCAGCGGATCTGTATGCTACCAGCGGTGTCAATATTGCAGCCGCTGATCAGGCCAAGCGCCTGATGCAGAAAGCCATACGTGCGACACAAGGGCCTGATGTGCTGGCTGGTATGGGAGCATTTGCTGGTGTTCTCAGCATGAAAAATCTACAGAAGATGCGCCAACCTGCCCTGGTTGCCTCCACGGATGGGGTTGGCACGAAAACATTGCTTGCTTCCCAGGCTCGCCGCTTCGATACCATCGGATACGATCTCGTCAATCATTCCGTCAATGATCTGCTTACACAGGGTGCCCGCCCGCTTTTCTTTATGGATTACCTTGCAATGGGCAAACTAGACGCAGTGCTGGCGGCAAAAATTGTACGTAGTGTCGCTGATGCCTGTATAGAAGTGCATTGTGCACTTCTAGGAGGTGAAACCGCCGAGATGCCAGATGTCTATCAGTCGGGCGCATTTGATCTCGCAGGAACAATTGTGGGTGTAGTCGAGGAAGATGAAGTTATCCATACCTCGACCATCTGTGCAGGTGATGTCCTGCTTGGCCTCCCTTCCAGTGGCCTACACACAAACGGCTATTCGCTTGCCCGACGCGTTTTTGCACCTTATACACTTGATACGACCTTTCCCGAATTAGGAGAGCCGCTTATTGATGCACTTCTACGCCCGCATTATTGTTATCTGAACGAGGTCAACCAGCTACGTGAGTACCTGGCCGATCGCGGTCGTTTCATTAAGGGTATGGCGCACATCACGGGCGGTGGTTTTGAAGGAAACATCTCACGCATCCTTCCCACAGGCACACAGGCCATCATAGAAACGCAGGCATGGGATGTCCCTGCACTCTTCCGCCTACTCGCCCGCCTGGGCAACATAGCACAGGAAGAACTCTACCGCACCTTTAATATGGGTGTTGGTATGGTGCTGGTCCTCTCGCCAAAAGCAGCTCTGGAGGCCCGTTGCATCCTTCCCCAACTGCTTACCGTTGGCTACGTTACAGAGGGAGAAGGAGTGATACTCCATTAGAGCTTTTTCGCTCATTAAAAATGATGTAAAAAGAGATAAAAAAAGGATACAATCTTATGACAGACAATTCAATATTTGGTCCCTTGCTTACTGAGGGAAAAACGAAACAGATTTATGCTCATCCCCATGATAAAACCCTGGTCTATATGTTAAGCAAAGATCAAATTACTGCCGGTGATGGTGTCAGACGTAGTGAACTCGTAGGAAAATCGCGTTGGAGCACTATCACCACCTCTAACGTATTTCGCTTGCTCAATGAGGCAAATATTCCCACTCATTTCGTCAAACAGATTGATGATGTCACATTGCTTGTCAAAAACTGCACAATGCTACCCATCGAGCATGTACAGCGTCGTCTGGCTACTGGCTCCTATCTCAAACGTCATTCAGAGGTAAGCGAGGGCACGCGCTTTGATCCAGTGTTGATCGAAACGTTTTTGAAGGATGATGCGCATCATGATCCACAAATTTCTCAGCAAGACATTCTTCATCTAGACCTGGCAACACGACCAGAAATACAGGTGATGGTTGAACTGGGTCAGCGTGTATTTGACGTGCTTGAATATGCCTGGTCAACTGTAGATGTAACCCTGGTCGACCTCAAAATCGAGTTTGGGCGTGATACAGGCGGCAATTTACTTGTTGCCGACGTTATTGATAATGATAGCTGGCGGCTCTGGCCCGCTGGCGACAAAAATCGTATGTTAGATAAACAGGTCTATCGTAATTTGAAAAACGTCACGCCACAGGACTTGCAAGGCATTGCCGACCGCTACGCCTTGGTGGCAGATCTAACAGGCAAATTAACTACCAGCCGCTTATAGCGCTGGGGGGAATACCTACCTTCGAGAGGAGAAGAGCATGGAACGATTACACGATGCTTGTGGTATCGTGGGAATCTACGCCCATCGCGACGATGAGAGTCTTGATGCGCGTCGTTACCTCACATTGGCACTCACAGCCTTGCAACATCGAGGTCAAGAGAGTGCGGGTATGGCCGTGTATGATAGTGAGGGGCGCATCGCCAACCGTATAGAGATGGGCAAAGTGCGCGATGTGTTTCAAGACTCCGGCATGAGTCTACCCTACACACGCTGCGGAATCGGCCATGTACGCTACTCTACAACTGGTTCCAGTTGTGTCGAAAATGCAGGACCGTTTATTGTTGGTTCCCACCCCGATGCTTACGATACTGTTGCCGTTGCCCATAACGGTAATCTCGTAAATGGTCCTCAATTACGCGCAATGGTTCCACAGGATGCTTTAAACTCTACTACCGATAGTGAGGTCATGGCTCTGCTGCTTCTCTACGCCGAGGGTCGGGATCTGCGCGAACGTATGATCGCATCGTTTCCGCTCTTGCGTGGTGCTTACAGCCTGGTCATTCTAGCGGAAGGCAAGCTGTATGCAATGCGTGATCCCTGGGGTATGCGTCCTCTATGCATCGGTCGTATCGGCAAAAGCTGGATCGTCGCATCCGAATCATGCGCATTAGATCGCACAGGAGCTACATATATACGCGAAGTGGAACCCGGTGAGCTGATCACTATAGATGAACATGGTATGCAATCCGAAATTTTGGTAAAGACGCCTCGCCAAAGTCTCTGCGTCTTTGAGTATATCTACTTCTCCGATGCAACAAGTGAGATCCAGGGCCGTTATACGTATACTGTACGTGAAGCCCTTGGTCGTGAGCTGGCCAAAGAATTTCCCGTCGATGCTGACCTGATCGCACCGGTACCCGATTCTTCCGTACCCGCTGCCCTGGGCTATGCTGAACAATCAGGCATCCCTTACAACAATGCCATCATTAAAAATCGCTATACGGACCGGACCTTCATCAAACCTGACCAGCGTCTGCGCCAGTTGGAAGTAGACCTTAAATTTAATATGGTCAAACCCAAAATCACTGGCAAACGCCTGGTGATCGTTGATGATTCGATTGTACGTGGCAATACGATGAAGCGTCTGGTTGCTGCTCTGCGTCGCCAGGGTGCGCGTGAGATCCATCTACGCTCAAGTTCGCCTCCACTGCGTCATCCCTGCTACTTTGGCATTGATATCCCTCAGGAAGCAGAACTGATCGCGGCAGGTCGTAGCACGCAAGAGATCGCTGATTTCATCGGCGTCGATAGCCTGGGTTACCTGAGTATAGCGGGCCTTGGCAGGGCTATCAACGCCGCCAGCTTTGATGCCAGGGCGCTTGATGACGAATCGGCTCGTAATTTCTTGCACAGTGAATTTTGTTATGGTTGTATGGAGACAAAAGGCTGGCCCTTTAATCCACTAACCGAAGCAAACTACCGCCCAGAGCACTTGCCCGTTATACCAGCCAGTGCTGTAACAAAAAGACAATAAGCGTAATGTAGCCAAAAATAGTGGGAGAAATAGAGACGTGCGTGTATTAGTAATCGGTTCGGGAGCGCGTGAACACGCGTTGATATGGAAACTTGCGCAAAGCTCGCGCATTACACACCTGTATGCCGCACCCGGCAATCCAGGCATGCGCCCTTACGCGGAATGCATATCACTCAACGTAACACAAATCACCGAACTGGCAGATTTTGCCGAACATACACGCATCGACCTGACCGTTGTAGGACCGGAGGTGCCGCTCGTAGCCGGCATCGCCGATCTCTTCCGTCAACGTGGTCTACGTGTCTTTGGGCCAGGAGCCGATGGTGCCGCACTGGAAGGCAGCAAAGCCTTCGCCAAAGACTTGATGAACTCGGCTGGTATTCCTACCGCGCACCATCGCACCTTTACCAGCTATCCTGAGGCTCGTGCTTACCTCGAACAGCATGGTGCCCCCATCGTTGTCAAGGCCGATGGGAACGCAGCAGGCAAAGGCGCAATCGTCGCGCTGGACCTTGCTACTGCACATAATGCACTCAAAGAAATGATGGTTAATCGCGTCTTCGGTGCTGCCGGCGACCTTGTTGTTATTGAAGACTACCTGCAAGGCGACGAGATTGGCTCAACCGCGATCTGCAACGGCACCGACTTTCTCCCCCTGACACTCACGCAGGATCACAAGCGTGCACTCGACGATGACCAGGGCTTAAACACTGGCGGTATGGGAGTCTTCACCCCTCTGCCCTTCGTCGCTCAATCTCAGGAACAGGATATTCGCCAGCAGATTATTGCCACCACTCTGCAAGCGCTCAAAAAACGCGGCATCAACTTTACAGGTGTCCTCTATTCTAACATTATGCTCACCCCACAGGGTCCCAGCATTCTTGAACATAACACTCGCTTCGGCGATCCTGAAACCCAGGCATTCATGCTGCTCTTGCGTGAGGACCTGCTTAATGTGCTTGAATTTGCTGAAGGGAAGAGCGTCGACGCACAAAATCTCTGGCGCTCTGGATACGCCATCAGCCTTACCCTTGCGTCCGGCGGCTATCCCGGCAAATATCGTTCTGGCATCCCTATAATGGGTATAGAAGAAGCTAATCGCCTGGATGGTGTGCAGGTTTTCCACGCCGGTACAACCCTTCAGGAGGACCGTCTTGTTACGGCTGGTGGACGCGTACTGAGCGTTGCCGCATATGGTTCCACTTTGCAGGAAGCAGTAGCAAGAGTGTACGAGGGAGCCGCGTTAATATCATTTGAGGGAATGCATTACCGTAAAGATATTGCGCATCGAGGGCTGTAAGACTACAAGAGGTGCCAGTCATGCCGCCAGCTTATACCACTAATCCTACACCTTACAAAGATGTGAATGCGCTTCTTGTTCTTATGTTTACGAAAATACACGCTATTCTGAGCGATCAGTTAGTTGGCTTCTACCTGTACGGTTCGCTCTCATTGGGTGATTTTGATCCAGCATCCAGCGACGTTGATTTTTTAGTAGTGACTACAGCAAACATGCCTGAAGAGACATTTGAGCAACTACGCGATATGCATACTATTATTGCTGCCAGCAACCTTCCATACGCAAACTATATCGAAGGTTCTTACATTCCCCTCAAAGCCTTGCGAAGATACGATCCTCAGAACGCTCATCATCCAACTATAGGAATTGACTGGCCGTTCCGAATAGCTTTCCATGGCAGCAACTGGATACTTGAACGCTTTATTCTTCGCGAACATGGAGTCGTCGTACATGGTCCTTCACCTCAAACGCTGATTGATCCTATCACGCCAGAAGAGATCAAAGCTGCGGTCTGTGAGCAGCTCAAGAATTTCTGGTCATCCCAATTTGATGATCCAGAATGGTTACGAACACGGGACTATCAGGCGTTTGCAGTACTAACACTCTGTCGGGCGCTCTATACATTGC
>JACDAE010000171.1 GCA_013695595.1 Ktedonobacteraceae bacterium
GCGCAAGCGACCCAGATTCGTGTGGACCTGGCGCATGGTGGACTCCAATTGATCCGCGTGGCCGATAATGGATGTGGTATTGCTGTAGAAGAACTTCCCCTGGCCCTGGCCCGTCATGCTACAAGCAAGGTAGAGCGAATCGACGATCTGGAGCATATTCGTTCACTTGGTTTCCGAGGAGAGGCGTTGGCCAGTATTGCCGCAGTAGCCGAGGTGACAGTGTTGAGTCGGCAAAAGGATGCCGAGCAAGGGGCACAGGTGGGGGCGGCGAATGGGCAACTTTCGGATGTAACCGTCGCTGCCTCATCTGAAGGAACGACGATCACTGTACGCAATCTTTTCAGCGCGGTACCCGCACGCTTGAAGTTTTTGAAGAGTCGCAACACCGAAGTAAGCCATTGTCACCATCTTTTGGAGCAGTATGCACTCGCCTATCCTGAGATTCGTTTCAGCGTTTTTAGCGATGGACGCCAGATTTTTGCCACGCCTGGCGATGGACAGCTTACCAGCGTCCTGATCGAGGTCTACGGCTTGCAGGTCGCCGAGCAGATGGTACCTGTAGGGAGCGCAGAGGCGAGTACTGGTAATGAGCGTCCGCTTGTGAATGGCTATACAAGTAGACCAACCTGTTATAAAAGTACGCGTCAGCATATTTCGTTTTTCGTCAATCGACGCTGGGTGCTCAGTCGCATGCTTACAGCCGCTGTGGAGGGAGCCTATCACTCATTATTGCTTACGGGCAGGCATCCGGTCGCGGTAATCAATATTCAGATTGATCCGACATTGCTAGATGTTAACGTACATCCAGCCAAGACCGAGATTCGTTTTCTCAAAGAGCGCCTGGTTTTTGCCACAGTACTACGTGCTGTGCGTGCATCACTTTTAGAAGAACCCACAATGCCAGAGTGGAAGCCACGCGAGGTGCAAGCGCAGGTCACAGATGAGGAGGATGCGTTAGCGGAACTACAACTGGAGGATACAAAAGAACAGCCAGGAGAGGTGCCTACAGCGCAGCTTGAAGATAATAAGCGTACAACACAGATTCCACAGGATAACCCCTGGTTGACGGTAACGGAGGAGGAGAGTGGCACGCGACCACCATTGATGTCGCGCCTGTGGCAAAGTCATATTCATAAAACACAGGATGCAGGTGCAACTCCCTTCAATGATATGAATGCACCCGCCAGAGGGTCGAAGAGGCCATCTGAAAGCGAGAAGCTGGACGCGATCTCCACTACTTCTCCATCCAATTCTGTAGAGACATCATTAGAAACCATGTGGGGAAACGGGCGTTTTGGTGTTTCTAATGTACCTGTGCAGAGCGAACAGGCTACCGCATCTGAGCTGCCGCGTGCGGAAGTACAACAAGGCGTGGAGCAGCAGAACATACTGCCTGTCGGAAATAGTATCGATCCGCATCAGGAACGGCGCTTGCCACAGTTGCGTGTCATCGGGCAGCTTTCGCAAAGTTATATCGTGACTGAGGGTGATCATGGAATGTACCTGATCGACCAGCATGCAGCTCACGAACGTATTTTATTGGAACGTATGGTGGCGGCCCTCAAAGCTAGAACTCCGTTGTCACAATTATTGCTCACGCCACTTGAGCTTGAACTTGCACCTGCCGAATTGGAAGCCATTGAGGAGCACATGACGCAGTTGGAGTACCTTGGTTTTAAGCTGGAAATAGGCGAGGACCAGAAGCTAGCAGTATGCGCAGTCCCAAGCGTGCTGGTAAAACAGATGAATGCACATTCATTGCATGCGCTTCTGCTTGAGATGACTGCGCCGGAAAGTCTGGGACACACGGAGACCTGGGAAGAGCGTGCATTGGCAAACGTGGCATGTAAGGCCGCAATCAAGGCAAATTACTTCCTAACGGTGAGTGAGATGCGTGAGATGATCGAGCAATTAGAGCACACACAGGCACCATATAGCTGCTGCCATGGTCGTCCCACAATGGTCCATTTCAGCCTCCCTGCTCTGGCGCACGAATTTGAGAGGCGCTAAAAACATGTTTGCAAATGTGTTAACCTCTGCCGCCAGCTGGAACAGCGAACAACCGCTGCTGACATACCTTGTGCCAGAAGCAATCGAGGCCGAATTACGCCAGGGGCAACTTGTTTCTGTGCCCTATGGGGAGCGCCTCGTTGAAGGTATTATCTGGAAT
Organism: Ktedonobacteraceae bacterium; assembly: GCA_013695595.1. Classification (GTDB taxonomy): domain Bacteria; phylum Chloroflexota; class Ktedonobacteria; order Ktedonobacterales; family Ktedonobacteraceae; genus JACDAE01. The sequence goes on from JACDAE010000171.1 coordinate 2,171, forward strand.
ATTCTTGCCGATGAGCAAGTAAAACTTGATGAAGATATTGCCTTGCGCCCGCTCCACAGCATTCTCGATCCTGAGCCTGCGCTTTTGCCTCATCAACAAGAACTCGCATTGTGGATCTCCGAATATTATGTTACGCCTCTAGCTCAGGTCGCACTGTTGATGCTCACACGTGGGCTGATGCAGCGGTCACAATTTGTCTTACGTTTAGTGGAAGAGAGCCTGAAGAACGCAAACGAGCAGGATATACCGTTGCAAGTGCGGGCATTGATCGGACTGCTGCTGGCGGATGGTACGCAAGATGTTGAGCAATTTAAAAAGATGTTGGGACCCAAAAAAGCACGCGAGTTCCTCAAAGAGGCACTGGCAAGTGGAATTATTGAGCGTGAAGCACGTCTGGAGGCTCCGAAAGCAAAAGCACGCATTAAGAAAATCGTGCGTTTAATAGCGTCGGAAGAAGATCTTGCTGATTGGCGCGAAAAAACAGAAAATGTCTTACAAAAAAGCATGCTGCGCGCAGAAAAGAACGCTGTTTCAGAGAGCATACAAGATAGCCCTCAACTGGCGAGTAAGGGTGGACGCAGAAGGCATGTCTTTGACCTGATGGGAAGTTCGACGGCCACATTGGCACCTGTCGTATTTGATAAAGTAGGTCTCACCGCCCAGCATCAGCTAGCTGCGATAAATCTTTTGTTAAATAGTGGGGCCAGCGAGAGAACTGTAGAGAGCTACTGGACGCCGCATAAACTTTGTCAGGCAAGTAAGCTTACAGGAGCGCAGTTACAGCAACTGGTTGATGAACATATTTTGCTCATCGAGCAGGTAGAGATTCAACGTGATCCTTTATTGGGGCGTACTATTACTCCCAGCGCACCCTTGCCATTGACAGTAGACCAGCGGCGAGCACTCAGTTGCATTTTAGAAGATCTAGAAGCAAGTGAGGAGGCACCGAAGCCTATATTGTTGCATGGGGTGACTGGAAGTGGTAAGACGGAAGTCTATCTCCAGGCGCTGGCGGAGGTCATTGCGCGTGGGAAGCGCGGCATCGTTCTGGTACCAGAAATTGCGTTGACGACACAGGCTATACAGCGCATCGCAAGTCGTTTTCCTGGTCGAGTTGCGATCATCCATAGTGCCCTTAGCCTGGGTGAACGTTATGACGAATGGAGACGTATTCGTGCTGGCAAAGTAGACGTTGTAGTAGGACCGCGAGCTGCGCTATTTGCGCCTGTAGCAGATCTTGGCATTATTATCCTGGATGAGGAGCATGAGTCGGCCTATAAGCAAGAAGAGATCAGGCCAACGTATCATGCACGCGAGGTCGCGCTGGTATTGGGACAGATATTACATATCCCTGTTGTGTTAGGAAGCGCGACGCCATCGGTAGAATCGTTTTATCGCGCCGAGCAAGGACATTATCGTCTGGTTGAATTGCCTGCGCGTATCGGTGCATCATTGCCGCCTGTAGAAATAATTGATTTGCGAGAAGAATTGCATGCAGGCAATACCAGTATTATCAGTCGCCGCTTACAGGAAGAGCTTGAGCGTGTATTGAGCCTGGGACAGCAGGCCATTCTCTTTCTGAACCGGCGTGGCGCTGCCAGTTGTGTATTATGCAGAGATTGTGGCTTCGTTGCTATCTGCGATCTTTGTGATATGCCGTTGACATTTCATTCGACTGAAAGTGTTTTGCTTTGTCACTATTGTGGAAGTGAGAAAGAGGTACTGCAATTTTGCCCTGTCTGTCGCAGTTCAGGTATTCGTTATTTTGGCCTGGGCACGGAGAAAGTACAGGATACATTGCAGCGTAGTTTTCCTCATGCGCGTTTGCTACGTTGGGATCGCGACACCGCCAAAAACCGTCATGCGCACGAACAGTTACTTGATCGTTTTGCCAACCGCGAGGCAGATATCCTGGTGGGTACGCAGATGATTGCCAAGGGCCTTGACCTGCCGGGGGTAACATTAGTAGGGGTCGTTTCAGCCGATATTGCATTGAACCTGCCTGATTACTCATCACCGGAGCGTACGTTTACATTACTCACACAGGTGGCGGGACGAGCGGGTCGTGGCGAGGAAGCCGGACACGTCATTATCCAGACTTTTAATCCCCAACATTTTTGTATCGATGCTGCTTCACGCCATGATTATGCTGGTTTTTATGCAATGGAGATTGAGACTCGGCGTCGTTATGGGTATCCACCATTTCGCCAGTTTGTTAAATTTACCTATAGTCATAGCAATCGGTACCGCTGCCAGAATGAAGCATTGTTATTATGTGAGCGCCTCAATGGAGAGATTGAGCGCCTTGAATTGGAGGACACAGATATTGTGGGACCGGCTCCAGCATTATTAGGAAGAATTAAGGGTAAGTATCGCTGGCAAATGGTTGTGCGTGGACCTGATCTGCATCCTTTAATACGTACACTTGAGGCTCCTGGTTGGCAGATAGATATTGATCCAGTAAGTACTATATAGTTGTTTTCAGGTGTTCGCTTGTATGGTTTGCATGTACCTGAGTACGGCCTTGACAGTGTTACAAAGCATCGTGTATACTCACGCCAAGGATGTGATAAGTATTCCATCCCGATCTGGAAGCGTCTCTAAGATTATGAAGAGCTTTCCCAGTTATATCAATGCTGATATCGGGTGGTAGATCACCGTTAATGAAGGGAATACCGTACAATGGAAGATATGACATATTCCTCGCGCAACCAATCCCCCAGCATTCTGTGGTCCCAGACACTCTAACGTTGTTCTCTTTTTGTGTTCTTTGAATGACGGCTTGTCTGATGCACAGCCGAAGCTGGCAGATTTTCAGACCAGTCTGAGAGTACCCAGGCGCGTTTTCGTATTTATACACTCTAAGGAGACTTCAAGCGATGCAGCTTCCCGCCTCATTACCCCGTTTGCGCCGCTTTGCGCTCGGATTCGCGATTATCAGTGCAGCACTGGTAGACATGGCCCCTCTTTCCGCTTGCGGTGGTAGCACCAGTACAACTGGTAGCTCTACCACGAGTGGCCCGGTGAACCTGACCTTCTGGTCCTGGGTTCCTGGCATCGATAAGTCAGTTGCGGATTTCAACAAGAGTCACCCCAATATCCATGTAACAGTAAGTAATGTGGGGTCGGGACCAACTGAATACGACAAGCTGTATACGGCTATCAAAGCCAACAATGAGCCTGATCTCGGTCAAGTTGAGTACCAGCTCTTGCCAACCTTTGAGACGACAAACTCACTCATCGACATGGCTCCTTATGGCGCGAGCGATGTGAAGAGCCAGTTTGTGCCGTGGACATGGAGTCAGGTAACCCTGGGTAACGCAGTATACGCAATTCCAGAGGATACAGGCCCAATGGCCATGTTCTATCGCCAGGATATCTTCACGAAGTATCATCTCGCCGTCCCCACCACATGGGCAGAGTACGCAGCAGATGCAGCGAAATTGCATGCTGCCAATGCCAGTGAGTATATTACTGACTTTCCTCCTAAAGAAGCAGGGTGGTTCACAGGCCTCATGTGGCAGGCTGGTGGACATATGTTCGGTATTAATGGTCAGTCCTGGAAAGTAGCTGTCAATAATTCAGCCTCTTTACAGGTAGCATCCTATTGGCAAGATCTGGTCAGTAAGAAGCTTGTGAAGACTGATCCAGACTTTACGAATGGCTGGTACCAGAATTTGCAGAATGGTACAGTCGCTACCTGGATCTCGGCTGTGTGGGGAGCTGCTACCATCTCGACAAATGCTCCAAAATCCTCTGGTGACTGGCGCGTTGCACCGGTTCCACAATGGCAGGCTGGGCAAACTGTGAATGGTAACTGGGGTGGCTCTACTACTGTGACATTCAAGAGCACAAAACATCCTAAAGAGGCAACCACCTTTGCCTTATGGCTCAATAGCAACCAGCAAAGCATTGATGAGATGATCAAGGGCGCTGCGATATATCCAGCCTATCAGGCATCATTGGACTCGCCACTACTAAATGCCCCTCAGCCTTTCTATGGCAATCAGGTTATCGGTCAGGTCTTTAAAACTGGCTCTACACAGGTAGATGTCAATTTCCAGTGGGGACCAACAATCAACCAGGTCTACACTGACATGGGAAACAATTTTGCGAATGCTGTGAATGGTCAAGGGACGTTGAGCGACGCGCTGAATGCGACGCAACAAAGTACCGTCACCTTCATGCAAAAGCAAGGATTTAGCGTTAGCCCCTGATAAGCCACTGCTCAGGTGGGATACAATGGCGTCGAACATCTTTCTGCATGGACTCCCTTCAAACAAGTGAGACGCAACGGAGGCACCTTCCTCTTTAAGGGGGAGGTGCCTACCCCTCCCATCGGGCACCTGGAGAATTGACGATCATCGTTCCTTCCCAGGTTTTCCTTAGAAACCTGAAGAAGTGGCACTCTCTAGAGAGGAGAATGCACATATGGCTCTTGAGTCTGTTACATCATTACCTCAAACATCATGGTCAAGATCATGGTCGCTACGGCGGCGTGCCTTTACGCCCTATCTTTTTCTCCTGCCTTTCGGTATTCTGTTCCTACTGTTTTTTATTGTGCCCATCGTGTACGCAGTCTATGAGAGCCTCTTTCGCTCACAGCGTAGCGGTCTGGGCTTGGGTGCTGCCACCGTTAGCTTCAATGGCTTAGGCAACTTTGCGGATGTCATTCATGATCCCAACTTCTATACAAGCGTTGGGCGCGTCCTGCTCTATGGTATTGTACAGGTTCCTGTCATGCTCGGCTTAGCCCTTGTGCTGGCTCTATTACTTGACTCAACTGTAGTACGTTTCAAAGCTTTCTTTCGCCTTGCTTTCTTTGTTCCTTATGCAATTCCAGGTATCATAGCTGCTTTGCTGTGGGGCTATCTTTACGATCCAGCGCTTAGCCCTATCGTGAAAGGTGCAAGTGCTCTGGGGCTGGGTACGCCTGATTTCCTGGGCTCCAGCTCGGTATTGTGGTCAATTGCCAATATTGCCACCTGGGCCTGGACGGGCTATAACATGCTCATCATTTTCGCGGCCTTGCAGGCAATTCCTACCGAGATCTATGAATCAGCACGCATTGATGGGAGTTCAGGTTTTCACATTGCCTGGCACATCAAAATTCCGTTGGTGGCTCCAGCCCTCGTCCTGACAGGCATCTTTTCCATCATTGGGACACTCCAACTTTTCAATGAGCCTCAGGTACTTACGGCCATCTCCAATAACATCTCCACCTCGTTTACGCCTAATCTGTATGCCTACTATACTGCCTTTGGCAACAACAACTATTACTACGCCGCCACGATCTCTGTCGTGCTGGCTCTGGTGACCTGTGTGCTCTCCTTTGGCTTCTTACGCGTCACCCAGCGACAGGCAGGAGTATAAGCATGAGTCAACAAACCGCATCTGTGCCTCTTACGATCACAAAAGAGCACATAGCCGCCAAGAAGAGACCCACTCAGTACTCTCAACAGATTCAGGGTCTGGGGGCGATGGTCTTTCTGTTCATTTTTGTCGTCTACTTCCTGATCCCATTTTTCTGGTTGATCGTCTCCTCAACCAAAAATGCGGGTGACCTGTTTGGCACTTTTGGACTCTGGTTTGCCCCTAACTTTAATCTGGCGAGCAATCTACAACAATTGTTCACTTACAATGATGGGATCTATGTGCGCTGGTTGGGGAACACTGTACTCTATGCGGGCGTAGGTGCCGTAGTTGGCACCTTTCTAGCTGCGATGGCAGGTTTTGCACTGGCTAAGTATGACTTCCGTGGACGTAACGCAGTCTTCTCGGTAATTCTGGGTGCGATTCTCGTGCCTGGTACTGCTCTGGCGCTGCCATTGTATCTGCTTATGAGCAACGTGAACCTTACCAACACATATTGGGCAGTCCTCTTGCCCAGCCTGGTTAGTCCGTTCGGCGTGTATCTCTCGCGTATCTACGCAGCGGCTTCGGTGCCAGATGAACTGCTAGAGGCCGCTCGCATTGATGGTGCAGGTGAGTTCAAGGCCTTTACTATCGCACTTTACATGATGCGGCCCGCGTTGGTCACGATCTTACTCTTTCAGTTTGTGGCAATCTGGAACAACTACTTTTTGCCCCTGGTTATGCTCAGTGACGAGAAACTCTTCCCAATCACAGTGGGCTTACAGACCTGGAATGTAACCACTGGGGGAGCTAATAAGTTTCTCTACACCTTGATTATTGCTGGTGCGTTAGTCTCATCGATCCCATTGCTGATTGGTTGCGGATTTTTGCAACGCTTCTGGCGTGGTGGATTGGGAACTGGTAGCGTCAAGGGTTAAGATTTGATTTGTAAGATCTCCATCTTTCCTGGAAACATGTTTCTAATGGTGGAGATCTTATTTGTGTGTACTTCTGTTCTGGATCATCATTTTTCTATAGATCCAATTGTCTTAGATGAAAAATATCACATTCAAGCTAATATTAAGCTAATTTTAATAGCGGTTTTAAACGAGTGAATGGTAAAATAGTCCTCATATAGTAACAAAACCTTTTAAAGGAACACAAGATAATTCAGATACTTTCTCAAGGATTGCTTTGGGTATTGAATGCCCAGAGTGTATAGTAAAATTGGTATTTTCACCGCTGATTTAAATGATTACGGTGTGGGAATGAGGCCCGATAAATGCGTAATCAAAAGACGTATTTTCTTGACCTGCAAACGTTACTGATGTATCTTGTTGATCAATCGTGTGAATTGACCACGGAATTGAAACTGTCAGGAAATGCAGCCAGAGGCTCCCTCATTCTTAAAGAGGGTAAGATTGTTTCCTGTACTATCAGTTTTCAGAACGGTTATCAGATCGTAGGAGAGCAGGCATATAATCTGATTGCAACAAGTACCCAGTGGCAAGTAGAACTGGAAAAGCCAGAAGAAAAGAAGAAAAAGTTTCCACCTGCACAGTTCTCGCCACAACTTTCACCAGAGCCATTTTTAGAAGTGTCTCCTTCCTCAGTCAATCATTCTCTGTACCCTCCATTGAGGCAAAAAGGAGCGCTCGATCTGGCCCTTCTGCAAAACTTACCGATAAAGGAGCGCCTCATTCTGCGCTCCGTATTTGCGATGATCAATGGTCAACGGAGCAATGAGGAGATCAAAGCTCAACTTCACCTCTCATCAAGAGACATTGATGATGCCTTAGCGAGGTTACACATACTCAATTTGATTGAATAAATATCGCTGAACATATTGTATTAAGTAAGGATGCATGATAATGAAAAGTATTCTCGCCCGGTGGTATGCAATTTCTCTGCCTGCATATTCACCATCAGTTACCCCAATGGGCAGGGAAAAGGAGCGCTATGCACGCCTTACGGCTGGCTTATTGCTTTTATTTGTTTGTGCAATTGCGCCACTTCTACCAATAATGCTCTTCTTTTCGCAAAAAAGCCCATCAGCCAGGCCAGATGCTATCGGCCTACTCTTTCTACTGATCGTTTCCGGGATCTCTGGTCGTCTGGGACGCCAGCGACTTTCAGCCTGCTGTATTATTGCCAGTACTTTTCTGGCTGTCACTGGTCCATTGCTTACTCATCCTCTTGATCCGGCGCTGGTCCCGCTTTTTAGCGTATTTACTATTTCCATTATTCTAGCAGGCGCTTTGATGCCCCCTGTTGCGGCACTTGTCACTGGCTTGATCAGTTGCCTGTTTATCATCCTGGTTGCACTTCTTACTCTGAATGTCAATACTTACGGCCAGGGAAGCCAACTGCATTATCAGACCATTAATACCCTCGCAATTGCCGTACTGTTGCCTATTGTCATTCAGATCGTCGTCGCCGTTATCGTTTATGTAATTATGGGCAATCTTCTGTCGGCCATCCGCCGGGCAGATCGCGCTGAAGAGATTGTCATGCTGCAAACAAAGATCGTGGAACATGAACGTGAGCGTAGACGTGAGCAAAAACAATTAGAGGATGGGTTGGAGAAAATTGCAGAAGCTCACGCACGTATCGCCAATGGTGATTATAATGTCCGTGTATCGCTCAACGAAGGAGATGTGCTCTGGTCTATCGCTATACCATTGAATAATCTCCTTAATCGGGTTCAGACCTGGAAAAATGCTGCAGAAATGCTGCATGTCACTCAGCAAGCAGCAAGATATATCGCGGAACAAATGCGTACGAGATTTCAACAGGAGCTACATCGTGATCTTCCTATGACAAAGACACTTCTTGATCCAGTGATTGCCGAAATCAATAAGATAGCTGGTCAATCCCCACGTTCTTCCAGGCCACTATTATAGATAGACAAGCTTGACTCTTTTCTCACTCTTCTTGTGGTATTGTATCAAGAGGAGTGAGAAATTTGTTTCTTCGTGCATTTCTACTTGACCTCTTCGGGTTTGAGAGGTATACTTTCCTCGCTGTAGGCGGTTGGAGCTACCATTTCTTCTCGACCCGCTTGAGGGTACTGAAATTAAGGAACTGAGCACATGTTAGAGGTTTATCCAACTGATCGAGCATCGTTAGAGCGTGATTGCAATATGGATTTTTTTATTGCCAGTGGACCAGGCGGTCAACATCGCAACAAGGTTGAAACCGGAGTTCGCTTGATCCATCGACCAACAGGAACTATGGTAACAGCAACCGAGAGACGATCCCAAAATGCCAACCGCGAGATGGCATTTGAACGAATGGCAGCCAGGCTAGAAGCTATGCAAGAAGTGCCAACGCCACGTAAGCCAACCCGTTCTACCCTTGCAAGTCGGCGCAAGCGTCTCGAAAGCAAGCGTAGCACCTCACAGGTAAAAAGGCTACGCTCAACTCCACGCCCAGAATAAAAGGGAGTACCCTCTTTTCCCCATCTTTTAGGAGATACTTAATGGAAACTCAGGCACCACAGATAAGCACCTGGCAACTTTTTCTCATCTGGGCGAGCATCGGCCTACAATCCTTTGGAGGAGGGGCGTCGACCACACTTTTGATCCAGCGTGCATTTATAGAAAAGCGCAATTGCATGACGATGGAAGAGTTTACAGAACTTTGGAGCTTATGTATCCTTACCCCTGGCATCAATTTAATAGGCTTAACTATACTTATAGGCAAGAAATTACACGGTGGATTGGGTATTCTGGTCTCACTTGCTGGCCTGCTTTTGCCAAGCGCCGCAATTACCTGTTTATTGGCCGCTCTTTTTCAACAGGTGGAACATCTGACAGCCATCCAGGCCATTTTGAAGGGCGTGATACCAGCAACGGGAGCTATTATGCTTGTTGTAGGACTGAATTTTGCTTTGCCAGTCATCCGGAAAAGCTATAAAGAGGGTATCTTTTCTCTACTGGCAAGTAGCATTATTATTGTGCTTTGTGCGCTGGCCGTTATCCTCCTGAAACTCTCCGCAATTGCTGTGATTCTGGGAGCTATTTTCCTGGGAGCACTCTTCTTCGCTCCAAAATCTACACCTCCTCCACTTCAAAGTGAAAGGAAAGGAGAGCAATGATCAATCCATTGACATATTTGCTCCTTTTTCTAAAGGCCTCTCTCTTCTCAAGTGGTGGATTTAGCAACCTCCCCAGTCTGCATCAAGATTTAATCGGTAATGGTTGGGCTAAAGAAGCCAATTTTGGACAATCGATCGCTATTGGACAGATTAGTCCAGGCCCTAATGGATTATGGGTAATCTCTTTGGGGTATCTTACGTATGGCTATCTGGGAGCATTGTTTGCTTTGATTGCGATCACCCTTCCTCCTCTGCTTGTCCTGGTTATCGCCTCTGTCTATACACACATTGAGCATCAAAAACGCGTACAGGGAGCAATGTATGGTGTGTCTTTAGCGGTCATCGGCCTTTTGCTCACCGTCTGCTGGACCATTTTATATCAACCAGGTGTCGATTGGAAAGGACTGTTGATTGCTACCGGTGCTTTTGGTTTAGCCCTGAGCCGGAAGGTAAACATCTTGCTTATTCTAGCTCTGGCTGGACTTGCAGGCTATCTTTTATATCGATGACATCTTTCTATAACTGGTTACCATCTAGATTATCCTCTTTCATTATAGCTATGGAATTAATAATGTTAGAATATTTGCCTATAATAGAGGTTTTGTGCTATTACTATAGTATCTCTATCCTCTTTTTCATACCTGTGGAATTTTATCACGGGAACTGTATACAAGGATGTTGTTTTTACAATGCGTCGTTCTTTGTGCCCAGGTGGCCACTGATGCGCAAGAATTGTAAATATTTCTCTATGGAAGGAGAAAACGATGTCAATGAGACGCATCGTTATGCTGCTTTGTACTGGTCTACTGGTTGCTTTCTCTGGTCTGTTTGTGCGCCCAGCACAGTCTGCGGCGGCTGCAACGTCTTGTGCCACGGAAACGACAACGGCTATTACCGCGACGAATGGCCTTGTCGCATTCACCCTCAACAAAAGCTCTGGTAGCATGACTTCATTACAATTGCGTGGCCATGAGCTTATTGGTCATGGTGGCTCGGCCTACTGGGATATGAATGATAGTGCCTTCGGATATTTTATTCTTGGTTCCAGCGATAAAGCGAACACGACCTATAGCGTGGCATGTCCTGCAAATGGAAGCTCCATCGACGTATCGATCACTCACAAAGGATCAAGCGCAGAACCGATGGGGGTTGTGCAGCACTACGTATTGCAACCGGGTGTGCCCGCCGTTCATCTTTTTACCATTGTTAGCCACAGTAGTTCATTGGTTAGTGATAGTATCGCACAGTTCCGTTTTGTGATGCGAGGTGATCCCACTCTATTCACCCACGCATCGGTAGAGGATGATCCGCTTGGATCAACCTGGCGTCAGAGCGCCTCTACCTTTCCTACTCCCCAGCAGCTTGCCAAGGCTCCAGCTGTGCAGGATGCCACCTATGATTTGCAAGGACTGAACTCGCAATATCCTAAACGCTACTATACCAAATATGACTGGTCGGCCTACTATCGTGATCATGTGCTGCACGGATTTTATGGCAATGGTTATGGTGCATGGCTGACTATGGATCATAATGAGTCCTTTAATGGTGGCCCTACCCATCAAGATCTGACGGTCCACCAGACGAATAGCGCACCAGCACTATTGAACATGGAGCAGGGCGCACACTTTGGTGGCCCAGCGATTGTTGCGACTGGCAATTGGACCAAAACATATGGACCCTATCTCCTGTATTTTAATACAGGCACTGATAGTACAACATTACGTAATGATGCACTTCAATATGCTGCTATTAAATGGGATCAAGCATTTTATGATGCATTGGGTATGACCGGGTATGCCACAAGTAGCCAGCGGAGCACTGTTACAGAGAAGGTTACGCTTTCTACCGGTGACTCAATGAGTGGCAGCACAGTTGTCCTTTCTGATAACGGGACGGATTTCACTCAGACGTGGAAGGGGTATCAGTATTGGACATCGGCAAATGCTGATGGCACATTTAGTATTGCCAATGTACGCGCTGGTACATATCGACTCTCCGTCTATCGACCGGGCTATTTTGGAGATTTCCATGTAGACAATATTAAAGTATCTGCGGCAACAACCTATCAGGTGCCTGCACAGGTATGGACTCCGAAAACATTTGGACAACAACTATGGCAGATTGGAGAACCGGATCGCACTTCATTTGAATACATGAATGGGGCGAATTTCCGCAACTACGGGAATCAACTCCAATTTGCGCAGCAATTCCCCAATGGCATCAATTTTGTGGTAGGTCAGAGCCACTCAGCGACCGACTGGAACTATGTTCAATATCAGCAAATTAATGGCGTCAAGCAGCCCGATTGGAAGGTGCAGTTCAACATGACGAGCGCCCCAACAATTGGAAGTACTGCAACGCTTACTATTGCTTTAGCTGGTTGGTCCCTTATCGCACCTGGAGCCTCTACAGTGTCAGGGAGTCTCACTGTTATTGTAAATGGTGTCAAACAGCCTGCCTGGGTTTTCCCGGCAAATACTACTGACGCAGCCTCTTATCGGAGTGCCTGCTCTGGTGGTTATCACCTCAATTATGTACAGTTTTCCGCATCATCACTGCTCAAAGCTGGTACAAATACGCTGGCTTTCCGCATCAATGATGGCTCAACAACGGCGCTCAACAATGTCATGTATGATGCGCTCCGTTTTGAGATTCAGTAATTGCAATAGATAAGTATCGATGGAAAAGCCGGACGTTTTGAAGGAAATGCAATCATCTTCAATGCGTCCGGCCATTGTGTCAACAAAGAAAAAGTGTAACTACTCAGAGCTATGAACTAGCGCTCGTTGAGAGGCACAAATTTGGCTTGATCGGGGCCGGTGTAATCAGCTTCTGGGCGGATCAGGCGATTATTGTTGACTTGTTCGAGGATGTGAGCGGTCCAGCCGGAGACGCGGCTGATAGCAAAGGTAGGCGTAAAGAGATCGCCCGGCAGACCAACGAAGGAGAGCAGAGCGGCTGAATAGAACTCAACATTGGTATAGAGCTTACGGCCTGGCTTCTCTTCTTCCAACAGGCGAATAGCCGTTGTTTCAACTTCGCGTGACAATTTGAATGCTTTGGGATCGGCCACGCGAGCCATTTCGCGCAACTCTTCGGCACGTGGATCAGTGGTTTTATAGACACGATGTCCGAAGCCCATGATGCGACCTCCGTGGGTAATGGCGTCAAGCAGCCATACTTCAGGACTTTCTGCTTTAGCAATCGCGTGGAGCATATCCAGAACTTTTGAGGGAGCACCACCATGCAATGGGCCTTTGAGGGCACCAATCGCGCCTGTGACTGATGAAGTGATGTCGGACCCTGTGCTGGCGATGACGCGCCCGGTGAATGTTGAGGCGTTCATGCCGTGGTCGGCGAGCAGGACCAGGTAAGAATTGAGGCCCTGTACATGCTCTTCTTTTGGCTCTTCCCCTGTAAGTAGATAAAGGTAATTAGCGGCATGCCCTAGTTCAGGACGTGATTCTAAAGGTTCCTTACCATTGCGGAGGCGTTGGAAGGCGGCGAGGAGAGGTGGAAGACTAGCGGTTAAGGCGATTGCTTGATCCTGGGTAGGGGTGCCAGATGTTGAGAGTGCGCCCCATGCGGAAACGGCTGTGCGCAACACATCCATCGGATCCGTATCTTTCGGCAACAAGCGAATGATCTCCATAACAGGAGTGGGAACAGTGCGTTGTGCGGCAAGTTTACTATGTAATTGGGTCAGTTCTGTCTGATTGGGTAGTTTGTCGAACCATAACAGGTACATAATCTCTTCAAATGTAGTATGCCGTGCCAGATCGTGAATATTGTAACCTCGATAGATGAGACGACCAGCGGTGCCTTCAACTTTACTGATGGCAGTTGTTGCAGCGACAATGCCCTCTAATCCGCCTTTGTTTGGCTTGGTGGCAGGAGTGGGTGTATCTTTCGAGGTGTTTTCTGTATTACTTTGCATCGTTGACATAGTCGTATATGCTCCTTTGCTGTTGCAATATGTAGGTACGTGTATTTTTGTGTCGCATTTTTATACAAGAATGCTGGCCTAATAATGTTGTACCACGGAAGAGCGAAGAAAGTCAATGAAACTCGACATTACTTGATACCACTTGATTTCTTTTGAGAGAAGTGAGATGATAGAAACGGTAATTTGTGTTCTACAAAGGCAAGAACGAGAGAGAGAGAAAGATTATTCCCTTCAGTACAATCAACAAAGAGAGTATAGCCTTTTCTGCTCTAAAAGAAGCCTGTGAGCACTGGATACTCTATTACTTTATATATGGAAGGAGGACCAGGCAATGATCGAGTTAAATGGAGAAAATTATCTAACAGGACATGAGGCCTCGCACCTGCTTGGGGTGAAGATATCGACGCTTTACACATATGTGAGCCGGGGTGTGCTAAAGAGTTACAAGCAGGGAATTAAGCGTCAGCGATTGTACAAACAGGCAGAGTTGGAGTCTTTATTGCAACTGCGTCCCAGTGATGAGTTAGCGTCCTCCTCCGAAGGGTTGGAGGAGAGACATGGAGTTGAATTGCCGCATGTTGAGGAATGGATGTCAAATGCATAATTGATGTATTGACATGCTCGTTATTTGGTAGCTCGTCTACAGGTGTTGTGTTACGAATGCCCATATGTTTTATAGCCGAAACCCTGGATTATATGGTAGTGCAGGGTGATCGCTAGCTTTAGTATACGTACTGACGAGTTCCTTCCAGGCTGTTTCGCCGCCAAGGTGATAGGTAGTAATGGTGCCTAATTTAAGGGGTGGAGGACTGTCAGAGGCAAAGAGGATCGTTATAGAGTGTCCATGCTGACGGATGGAATTGAGGACATCGATGAGTTGCTCACTGATAGTACTGGTGACAATAACGATAGTTGCTCCAGCCGGAAGATGTGTTCGTTCGATCTGCAAAATATCTTCAATAGGGGAACTGAAGAAAGATTGTACGCGTGCCAGGGTCTCCATAATCCTCTGACGCTGTTCTCCATGGCTGGTGGCTGATAGGCGGATGCGGCGGCGTTTCGTGCGTGCAGTTGTAATCTTCTCCTGGTTGCTCTCCCGTGTATTCTCGTCTTGGGATGTAAGAATGGATGGCTCTTCATCTGGTATAAAAAGTGTTGTATTAGAGTATAGACCTACCGCATAGCCCTGATCCAGTGCCCAGTCGGCGACAGAGGCTGTAGCGCAGATAGAAAGTTCTTGCAGATCGGGGCGGACGCCATAATAGATATCGAGCTGTGCAATGATATTGAGGAAGAGCACGAGAGAATGGGTTGTGGTTGATTCATAAATGTTGCTTTGCATCGTCATAGTGCGCGCAGTTGCTTTCCAGTTGACCCGGCGCAGGCTATCACCGTATGCATAATCGCGCACACCAACGATACGGGAAGGATCTTCCAGTAGACGTAGAGGGGTCCGTCTGTCGCCGAAGGGATGACGCGCAGGTAGGCCGAAACTATGCAAAGGAGCGATGAGTGGATAAACAAGCAAATACTGATAGTTGGAGAGTTCCATTTCCCGGCTGATGAAGCCGAAGACATCGCCGCTGCTTAGTTTTGTGGGACCAAAGGTGTGGACGCCACGTGCATTACACTGGATGGTATAGCGACGCGTGATGCGTTCATACCAGCGGAGGCTGAACAGGCATTCGAGTGCAACCAGATCGTTACGCAAGCCACCATACAATTTGACCCCTTTGATGGGGAGAAGACGCGGTATCGTATCCTCAATCTCTAGCCAGGGAAGGGGTAGAAGCTTGGCGTTCTCCACGAAAAGGGAAAGGGTAACTTCCTCACCGAAAAGGGCGTGCTGTTCACTGAACTGGCGCTGATAGTGCAGGTCACTAAAGCAGTAGAGCGCCCAGACATCAGTGATTGCCAGGATCAATAAGAGCAGAATACCAACCAGCAGCAGGAGGGGTTGATGGAGTGGAATGCTAAGGATAAGCAGGAAAACGCTCAGCAGATACCAACGCTTGTCAGTAGGACTACCCTGTAAATTTTGTATTGGACGGCGTTTGAGGCCAAATATTTCCGCTGTTCTAAAGTTTCTCATGATTCCACCGGCACTGTCACAGCCTGTAACACTTCATCTATAAATTGTTCCATGAGGCGGCCATGCAGGCGAGACTGATTGGTAGCGATCAGACGATGGGCAAGAACTGGTCCTGCCATATGTTTTACGTCATCGGGTAGCACATAATATCTGCCGTGGATAGCGGCGTAGGCCTGGCTGGCACGGTAGAGGGCCAATGTGCCACGCGGACTGGCACCCAGCTCAATTCCGCTATGGTTACGTGTTGCACGGACCACTTCAACGATATAGTTCTCAATGCTCGCGTCGACACGTACTTTGCGAATAATTTTTTGTAATTCCTGCAATTGTTGCGCCGCTAGAACCGGTTGCAGGTCGTCTAACGGTTGTTCCTCTTTGAAGCGTTGTAGGATCAGACGCTCTTCCGCGTGGCTGGGATAGTCCAGGCGCAGGCGTAACAGGAAACGGTCAAGTTGTGCCTCTGGTAGTGGAAACGTACCCTCCAGTTCGATAGGGTTCTGGGTGGCAATGACGATGAAAGGGCGTGGCAGAGCAATCGTTTCACGCTCGATACTGATCTGGCGTTCCTCCATCGCCTCCAGAAGAGCAGATTGTGTACGTGGTGTTGCACGATTGATTTCATCGGCGAGGACGATCTGAGCGAGTAACGGGCCTGGTCGAAATTCGAATGCACCATTTTTCTGGTTGTAGAAGGTGATGCCAGTGATATCCGAAGGGAGCAGATCAGGGGTGAACTGAATGCGTTGAAATGAGCAGCCGAGTGAGCGAGCTAATGATTTTGCAAGGGTCGTCTTGCCTATGCCGGGTACATCTTCAAAAAGGATATGTCCTTCACAGAGGAGAGCGACCATAAGGAGATCGACAACTTTTTCTTTGCCGATAATGACGCGACCAGTATTCTGGCGAATGAGGCGTGAGGCGTCCTGTACCTGCCGTACTAGCTGACTATTTTCTTCATTAGTTGTCATAACTGGCCCCTATATTAAAGTATTAGCTGGAAATCGTGAGCGTTTTGTTTACTATATCATACTCTGGCTCGTTATTGCGTATGACGCTATAGAGCTTGACAATGTCGAGCACAACTGCTATTATAGCTTCGCTTCATAGACCACGATGCAGTAATCTGTGGTCGACCTCCTGCGCCTCATGATGAAGCGAAGTGTGCTAAAAAATTGCACCGCATAGTCAATTCAGTGTTATATTTACTTCTGACGTTGAACGTGCCTTATATTCTGGAACAAGGAACTGTGCTGGATGGCTCTCCACCTACGCCTCCCACGTATCCTCCGGAACTGTGCGCAGGGATCATGAAAGAGAACTTCATTCCGGTCGTATGAGCGAAGCTAAAAGCGAGAGCTTTGTTTACGACCGGATCAGGAGAACTTCATTCCGGTCGTATGAGCGAAGCTAAAAGCGAGAGCTTTGTTTACGACCGAATAAGGAGAAAAGAGAAAAGACATGTTTGCAGTTGTTAAAAGTGGTGGACGACAATATAAGGTTTCCGTGGGCCAGAAGCTCGAAGTCAATCGGCTCCCTGCCGAGGTAGGTACACAGATCGCACTTGATGTGCTGCTGATCTCTGATGCCGATAAGACGAGTATTGGTTCTCCTTTCATCGACAGCGCCCAGGTATTGGCGACCGTTGATGGACAGATGCGCGGAGAAAAGTTGATCGTCTTCAAGTACAAATCCAAAAAGCGCTATCGCCATCGTCGTGGACATCGTCAGGAACTGACCGCACTTATTATCGATGACATTGTAGCCGATGGTAAGAGCCTGGTGACCGGTGATGCCCCTGTAGAGAAGCAAGCTCCCGTTGAAGAAGAGACCGTAGTAACGCCTGAAGCAGAGGAGACCACCGATACCGGCACAAAGAGCCGACGCCGTCGTTCCCGCGCCGAAGAGTCCGTAACAGAGGAGTAAATCATGGCACATAAAAAAGGTATGGGTAGCTCGCGCAATGGTCGTGATAGCAAACCTAAGATGCTCGGCGTCAAACGCTACGACGGTCAGTTAGTAACCGCTGGAAGCATTATCGTGCGCCAGCGCGGCACGAAGATTAAACCGGGCGTGCACGTCGGCGTTGGCCGCGATCATACACTGTTCGCTTTGATCGATGGGTACGTCAAGTTTGGGCATGCATCACGCACCAATCGCGATGTGAGCATCCTCACAGAGTTCCCCAATCGCCCTTCGATTGCTGAATTGCTGGCCGCTCAAGAGAGCTTTCTTGTCGCTGAAGCATAATACAGCAAATATATAAAAACACACGCTATCCATCTGGATGGTGTGTGTTTTTTTAATTATACAAAGTAGTGCATTGAGCTATACTGATAGGAGAGGTTCTGCGGATCAGTCCCTTCACTTCATTCTGAAAGGATAACTCCATGCGAGCAATTATAAGTGTTGCTAATCGTGATGGTCTTACAGAGTTGGCGCGTGAGTTACAGAGTCATAATGTTGATCTGTTCTCGACCAGTGGAACGCTGGCCGCGCTGAGTGTTGAGGGTATTGAAGCCCGCTCTGTGAGTGTGTTGACGAATTTCCCTGAGATTCTCGATGGGCGTGTCAAAACATTACATCCGGCCATTCTGGGTGGTGTCCTTGCGCGTCGCAATCTTGTGGCGCACGAAGAAGAATTGCGTGCACATGCTATCTCGCCAATTGATATTGTTGCCGTTAACCTCTATCCCTTTGCGGAGACGATAGCACGGCAGAATGTAACGTTGACTGATGCTCTGGAGCAGATCGATATTGGTGGTGTCACATTGGTACGTGCCGCCGCTAAAAATTTTCAAGATGTGATTGTGTTCGTACGTCCTCAGGATTATGTCCCGGTATTGCAGGAATGGCGCGAGCAGGGCGAAGTGAGTATTGAGACGCGTCGTTATCTGGCTGCTATTGCCTTCCAATATACCGCCAGCTATGATACGGCCATTGCAGAATATTTACGTATGGGGACGGGCGATTATTTCCCAGAACAATTGACGCTCTCATTAGAGCGCGTGCAGACTTTGCGTTATGGAGAGAATCCACATCAGCAGGCTGCTTTTTATCGTTGGAATGATGCCACCTCTCCTTCAACGTTGCCTACTGTTGCTGGTGCTGAAGTGTTACATGGGAAAGAACTCTCATTCAACAATCTACTAGACCTGGATGCCGCTTTCACTGCTGTGCGCAGTTTTACTGCCCCTACGATTACTATTATTAAGCATACCAATCCCTGTGGCATGGCCTGTGATGATTCCTTGCTTGAAGCATATAAACGGGCGCATGCGGGAGATCCTGTCTCGGCATATGGTGGTATTATTGGCTCCAACCGTTCCCTGGATGAGGCGACGGCCAGTGAGATTTCGCAACTCTTCTATGAAGCAATCATTGCGCCCGACTTTAGCCCTGAGGCTCTGGCTATTCTACGTCAGAAAAAGAACATCCGCCTGCTGGCTACCCATACCCTGATCGAGCCGAAGGGCATCAATACACAGATGTTACATGCAGGACACCCCGATGTTCGTTCTGTAAGTGGCGGTTTGGTTATTCAGACGCCTGATGCAGTTGGTGAGCGTGAGACCGAATATAGCGTCATGACTGATCGCGAACCAACTCTCGACGAGGTCACAAACCTTATGTTCGCATGGAAAGCAGTGCAGCATGTGAAGTCCAACGCGATTGTTCTGGCGCACAAATTGATGCTGGTAGGTGTCGGAGCGGGACAGATGAATCGTGTTACCAGCGTCCATCTGGCGGTCGAGAAGGCTAATGATCGTGCCCGTGGAGCTGTACTGGCCTCAGATGCCTTTTTCCCTTTTGCCGATGGGATTGAGGCCGCCGCGAAAGCTGGTGTAACTGCTATCATTCAACCAGGCGGTTCCGTACGCGATGAGGAGGCAATCAGGATGGCAAATCGGTATGCTATCGCCATGATTTTTACCGGAAAACGGCATTTCAGACATTAACATTTTGTCGATATAATCTGATGCCTGGCGTAGGGGCGTGGAAACACACCAATTACTCGAAACGCTACAAAATATGGTACCCTACCATATTTTGTGGCGTTTCATGTGCCAGATTTTTTATGTTCAATTACGCAACTATCTCGTCGGAGAAGAAGCGCACCCATAGTACACAAACCGCGAGGCCACCGAGTAGTGTGAAGAAGCCAATTGCGCCAGCGGCAGTATTGGTCGGATCTTTGAATGGGTAAAAGATAATAAGTGCGAGCCAACTGATAGTGAGTGCAGCGGTCCAACTTAGTTTGGTCGTCTCTGGATTTGAGCGAACGAGGAGGTGATAGAAAAAGAGGACGATGAGGCCAATGAGCACCACGACCAGCTTAAAATTTGTGGTGGTGCTACCATCTCCTGCCCAGTCGATAACGAGCGATGTGGGAATAAATAGAAAGGTGCATATCCACAATAGAGTAAGAATGACACCTCCAACGACCTTGCGTATTTCAAAAGGATTATTCACCGATAAGGCTCCTTTCAAGGAGGAATATGTTCTATAAAAGACCAGTCAGTACGTATACAAAATACTCCCGTACGTATTTGTATTGTAGTCGTTATGCCAAAATAAATCAATATCTGGTCTAACGGTAACATGGCTATTTAATTCTCGCTTTCCTTCCGGATATGGCTCGCAAGCGAGCCGAAAAGGGTTGATAGTGTG
>JACDAE010000186.1 GCA_013695595.1 Ktedonobacteraceae bacterium
GTAGGGGCGCGGTTTACAAGCCCGTTTTAGACATCCCTCAATGTTTTGCCGCCGCTCGTACATCTTTATTCACCGTCACCAGGATCGCAAGCCCCAGTTGTGGTACAAAGAGCACAAGGATCGTCGCCAATGGACCGATAGCCTGCAACAGGAGGCCCGTCAAGACCAGCCCGATGGGTTGACCACCAAAGGCGATCAGGCGGAAGACGCTATTGACGCGCCCCTGTAGTGCATCCGGTATAAGTGCCAGGCGATAACTGAACTGCGAGACCAGGAAGATAGGCACAATTGTATAGCTCAAACCGTTGGCGATACCCAATAACAATGGATTAAAAGCGAACGCGAAGAGCAACCAGGAGAGCGCCCAGATCCATGTTGAAGCGATCATCACATAGGCAAAGCCGAAGCGCTTCATCAAAGGGGCAACCAGAAATGCACCGATGACGCTGCCAGCGCCGCCACTGGCGAAAAGCAGTCCAATGGTGAACGAACTGGCATGCTGACTCTGGGCGATAATGATCACAATCAACGTGTAGCCGATACTGGAGATGACCAGCCCACCGGTCACCAGCGCCGTGAAGCGAATGAGACGATGATGCCAGAGCCAGCTCAATCCATCTCTAACCTCGATCCATAGATTCTGCTGTTGATCCACGCGCTCTTTTTGGAAAGGGACGCGAATGAAAAGCAATGAGATGATCGAAAAGGTATAAGAGATCGCATCAGCCAGGAATGGTAAGAGGCTGGAAAAAGTATAGAGGATGCCTCCAATGGATGGGCCGATCAAGATGGAACTGGAGTTTAACACTTCATTCTGGCCCGCAGCGGCTGGTAGTTGTTCTGGTGTTACGACATGGGGAAGCGTTGTCGCTTCAGCCATATGGAAGAAGACGAAGAGCGTTCCCTCAATTAGCGAGACAGCGTAAAGCTGTACCATATTTACAATTCCAAATGCAAATGCAATAGGGATACTTGCCAGCGCGATTGCACGTCCTGTATCGCAGACGATCATCACCAGTTTGCGGTTCCAGCGATCGACCAGCGCTCCAGCGGGCAGGCTAAACAGAGCGTAAGGAAGTCCACGCAGAGCGGTGATCAAGCCAGTCTGGGCCGGTGAATGCGTGAGTGCAAGAATAAGCAGTGGGAAGGCAAACTGCGAGACCTGCGTGCCGATGGCTGAGACACCCTGGCCGCTTATGAGAAGCAAAAAGTTCCGATTGCGCCAGAGTGGAAGCGGTCGTACAGGTTGTCGCGTCGTCTCTAGATTATCGTTTTGTAGCGTTGACATGGTAGATTCTCCATTTTGTGCCTTCTGATCTGTGACTTGATGAAAAAGGGAGCACCGACTCGTGCCAAAAGGCGGGTGCAACAATGGAAGAAGGCATGAAGGGGAGATTGCTGCGAGACGAGCGGTGCCCAGCGACACCGCCGAGGTAGGAAAGGAAGTAAGAGAATAGGGCTACTACACTGCCAATACCACTTTTTGTTTGAAAACGAAACAAGTGTGTGTTGGTAGCAGTGCCTGTCTTCCCGCATAAGCCCGGCGTGGTCGCTTATGCGGGAACTTCAATCATTTGGATATATGCTCCAATGAGCGAGATAAGGATTGTCATAGCGATAATGCTACCATCTTTTGGTGCGTTGGTCAAGCGCCAAAAAATAGATCTGCATCCCTGCAGGCGAAGATGACCGATGGGGTACGGGCGGTCGCAAGGACACGCCCCTACCCCATCGGTTTCGGGAGGGAAACCTCAAGGTTTCCCTCCTGAGTGTTAGCTGTGTGAGACCTGGTAGCTGTTAGAGGTGAAGTTCATGCCACCGCTTGATGATGTGATTTCAAAACCGAACTGGACCTGGTTGAGAGAGACGTTCCCATACCAGCCTTTACTCTCAATCCATTTGAGAACAGCGAGGATGTTAACCGTGCCAGATCTTGTAGAGCCGGTATCAAGGAATGAGAAAACAGCATTAGAGCCGTTGGAGCCTTTGTAAACATTCCAGTTGTAGTTCCCAACAGATGCATTTGTCTGGTATGATCCAATTGGCCCGATCGGACCTGTTTTGTTCATCCAGAGCATGATTTCATAGGAATAGCCATTCGCCCAGATGTCATATGCCGTTTCATATGCGCCACTGCCAGGAACGGTGACGTTAAAGCTGCTCGAAACACTGTTGAGCGAATTAATGTTTTTCCCTATGGTGACGCCAGAATGAGGATACGATTTTACGCCGCCAGTATTGGGATGATTTGCCCAGACGCCCCAGTTGCTCCCTGAGTTGGCCCAGATTGACTGTGGGCCTGCGCCGCTTCCCCATACATCATTGGAGACCGTGTACCCATTACTGGTGTAGGTCGCCCATTTGTCTGACGAACTCCAGACAGCCGCATGTGCAGCAAGCGGATTGATGACAATAATCCCTACAACAAGAAGGAGCAGGGTCATTCCCAGTGAATGGAGAAGGAATGAGACGCGTGAGGTGGAACGAGAGAATAGATGGGTGGTTGTTTGCAACATTGTAGCCTCCATGCTCAAATTGTTACTAACACAAATCAAGAAGCTTGGGAGCGTTCCCATGCTTACAATTGGGAGTGTAACAGAGATAATGTGGATTGTCAAGGGTACTTGAAAGCAGGAAAGCAGAGAGAGTGTTTCTCGTTTCGCATAACATTGACACTTTCGCGAGAACGTGCTATTCTAGTCTCGCCGTAATTCAGGGGCGCTGGAGTCGTGTCGCGAGCGTCACTGTAGAAAATACAGATCCCCGTTAAGGGGAAGAGGTGAGAAGTAACAAACCATGGCTGTCAGAATTCGTTTAAAACGTACAGGTAAAAAGAAAGCTCCGAGCTATCGCGTTGTCATAGCTGAATCAAGTTCCCCACGCGATGGGCGCATTATTGAAAACATTGGTTGGTACAATCCCCGTGTAGAGCCCTCTGCGATTAACATCGATGAGGAAAAGGCATTGGGTTGGTTAAAGAATGGTGCCAGACCAACTGATTCAGTGGAAAGCCTGCTCAAACGAGTGGGTATTATGCAGCGTTTCGAGCTGTCGCGTGCCCCAGCGGCTCCTGCGCCAGTTTCTACAGAGGCATAGTTGTATCTGAGGGGTAAGATATGCGTAAACTTGTTGAGTACGTGGCTCAGTCACTGGTAGATGATCCTTCGGCAGTAGAGGTACGTGAAGTTCGCAATGATCGCAATGCGTTGGTTTTAGAACTCCATGTAGCGTCGGAAGATTTTGGGAAAGTGATCGGTCGTCAGGGGCGTGTTGCCAAGGCGATGCGCACACTTTTGCGTGCAGGCGGTACTCGTGAAGGACGTCATACCTCGCTAGAGATTCTCTAAGCAGAGCAGAGAGAAACAATATGCCAATACAGAAGACGACAGAATGGGCTACTATCGGCAAAATAGTGGCCCCTTTTGGTCTACGGGGTCAGATGAAGGTGACTTCACTGACGGATATCCCTGACCGCTTCGCTCATCTAGAGGAAGTGTACCTTGGTTCCGAGTATAAGTCTTACACCATCAAAGAGGTGCGGCCTTATAAGGGGAATATGGTGCTGCTCAAAGTTGCTGGCGTTGCCAATGCCACAGCCGCTGAAGCGTTACGCAATCAGGATGTCTTTATTCCCGCCGAACAATTGGCAAAACTCCCGCCAGATTTTTATTATCAACATGATATTCTTGGCCTCTCAGTTGAGAAGGTCGATGGTGGCCAGGTTGTCGGCACAATAGTTGATATTATGCCAACTGGTGGCAATGATGTGTATATTATCAAGGCGTCTGATGGGAAACAATATCTTATACCAGCCGTCAAATCCATCATTAAACAGGTTGACCTTATCCGGCGCGTGATGTATATTGAGCCTATCGGGGGGATGTTGGATGATGATGCGGTAGTCGACGAGCAAGAAAGTCCAGACGAAGAAGAAGGGGAAGAATAAAAATTCGCACGTTATTGTAGGAATAAACGCGACGTTTTGTGTGTTCCAACTGGTAGGGTTACCTGAAACCAATGTCCGTTGAGGGACGTGTACCCGGTAGAGACTAAAAAAGCTTTTAGTTACAACGCGACGATCAAAACGTCACAGTATTCTGGAGGGAGATGTCTCATGTCCGACCGTATCCCGACTCTTGCTGATGTATGTAGTGCTATCGCCGAAGGGCATATTCCAGCTGCTCTCGACGGTTCGATGTACCAGGTGAATGCGTTAGAATTACGTCGCTATTTCACCAAATTGCACGCTCTTCCCACTATTTCTGCTCCTCCTGATCCTGCGTCTCACTCCGATGCCTCTGTATGGTCCACATCTACCACAAGTTCAGTTGCATAGGCCTTTCGGGCCTTTTTTTTATGTTATGTGGCAAGGGAGGAAAGGTGGTGTGGGTGTTGCGCAGGTTGAATGGAAAGACTATAATATGACCTGAGCCGGACAGGCCACCAGGCAGGTGGTACTCTCCTTTTGCTTGCAGGACGTATCTCTGTAGCTACAGCGCATATGTTCCCAATGCTTTACTCTGTGTGATGCGCATATTGCACTATGTAAATTTGAGGAAGGTTATTTTAATGGAGCCAATCGATACAGATTTTGATTATGTCGCGCAACAATCGCGTAAAACCGATCTACGCGCTCGCTTCAATTGGTTGTATATTCTCCCCACCCTGGGCGTGCTCTGGGTGGTGTATCTCATTCTGGCCGTAATCTTCCAGTGGCCGCTTGCTGGTCAGGTTGATACGATCATGGTGCTTGTCGTGCTACTTTTCCTGGTGATCGTCGGATTACTCTTCTGGGCTGTGGCACCAAAATCTAATCGGGAATAATTGTTTGGCAGAGAAATAGACGTTTGTTTAAAAACGTCTATTTTTTTATGGCATTTGTTGATTTGCACGCGGGCTTGTAAACGGATATTCACGCGGGCTTGTAAACGGCACCCCTACGATATTACTGGTTGCCAGCTTTTTTCTGGAACATCAATACCTGTCTCCATTCCCCATATGACACGGGCCAGTATTGCGGCGGATTCGACCAGGCGTGGGCCAGAGCGGTTGATATAACTATTGCCGTCGATGGCATAGACGCGTCCTTGCTGAACAGCCTGTAATGTGTTCCACGCAGGATGTTGTTTCAGTACATGTAGTTCTTGTAGCGTGCGTTCGAGGGTAAAGCCGCAGGGAGCGAGCACCAGGATTTCAGGATCGGTGGCCTGTAACTCTTCCCATGTTACCCATGGCGCATGTTGTCCTATCTCGCCGAAGATGTTCTCTCCACCTGCATATGTGATCAATTCGGGCGTCCAGTTTCCTGTTGCCATCAATGGATCGAGCCACTCTAATAGGGCGACACGGGGGGCCGCTTTTCCCTTGCGAAACCCGGTCGTGATCGCTTGCAATTGCTCCAGGCGTTGTTGATAGCTTCGTACCAGTTCCTGGGCCTGGATGAGATGGTCCAGTGCTTTGCCTACACGGAGCACATCTTCCCACACGTCGCTTAATTGATAGGGAGTGAGCGAGACGACTCGTGGCTGCAATTCCGTCAGATGCTGTATAGCCTGCATAACATCGCGTTCGCTTACGGCGCAGACCTCGCACTGAGTCTGGGTGAAGATGACATCTGGTTGGAGTTGTTGCAAAAGGTTTACATCGAGCGCATAGATACTCAGAGCTTTGAACGCATCTCCCCGGACGACATCTTTCTGTTCAACAAGTTGTTTGATCTGGGCATCGATCTGTTCGCTGCTGGCATTTATGTCGATCTGTGTTGTGCTGACAATCGGCAGGTGGAGTATTTCAGGGGGATAGTCGCATTCATGGGAGCGGCCCACCATCTGTTCAAGACAGCCAAGTTCGGCGATAATTTCTGTTGCACTGGCGAGCAGGGAGATGATGCGCATGGCAGATCCTTTCTATGATGATTTTATCCAGGTTTATTATAGCATTCTATAAAGCGTAGGAGGCGACTCTACATAATGAGATACAGCAGGCAGTTGATGAGTCAACAAACCATTGCCCTGGATCGTGTCTTTTAAGGAGAAAACAAAGCAATCTCTTTGCTCATTGTGGAAAGTTTATCAAATGCGGACAAAGAGATGAGTGATCATAAGGATTAGGAGCAAACGATGTTACAACTTGGTTGGAAGGCCGGCCCAGAGCAATATCCACCAGTGGAATTAATGGACTATGCGATTAGCGCCGACAAAGCAGGCTTTGACCTGATCGATGTCAGCGACCATTTTCATCCTTGGAGTCCTGAGGGTCAGGCACCGTTTACGTGGACATGGTTAGGTGCTGTGGCGACCCAGACACGACGCAGTATCCTCAGTCCTGGGGTGACGTGCCCGATTTTGCGTTATCATCCAGCTATTATCGCACAGGCAGCGGCAACGGTCTCCCATTTCGCACCCAATCGTACGTGGCTCGGCCTTGGTACCGGCGAGGCACTCAACGAATTTGCTGCGACTGGACAATGGCCCTCTTATGCCGAGCGCCGGGATCGCCTGATCGAAGCAATTGAGCTGATCCGTGCCCTCTGGAGTGGTGAAGAGGTGACGTTCGAGGGGAAATATTATCAGACGCATAAGGCAAAGCTCTATACCCCGCCAGCTTCTCCAATTCCCATCATTATCTCCGCGACGGTTCCCCATAGCGCAGAATTCGCCGGGAAATACGGCGATGGCCTGTGGAGTGTTGGTGGTAAGAAGCCTGATCTCTATAAGGGCATCATTCAAAATTTCGAGGACAGTGCTCGTAAGGCTGGCAAGGACCCCTCGCGTATGCCGCGCCTGATCGAATTGAATGTGGGATACACCGACAACATTGATGCCGCTATTCAGGAACAGATCAAATATTGGGCTGGAACCTACGTTCCCGCACTCTTTGATCAGAACATCTATACCCCTACTATGTCGGCTGAGAATGGTGAAGTCGTTGGCCCTGATACCATTAAGAAGACAGGTTGCTTTTCACCAAATATTGATGATCATGTCAACTATGTGCAGCAACATCTTGAGTTGGGTTTCACCTGCCCTATCTTCCACTCTGCGGGACCGGACCAGAAGGGCTTTATTGAAAATTTCGCTCGTGATGTGTTCCCACGTTTAAGGGCATTGGATAAGCGTTAATAGATAAAGAGACATTCGCGCAATACACGTATAAATTGGGTCGCTACGCTGGCACCTATGCTTGCCGGATGTCCTTTTCGATTTCCCAACAGAGTCGTAAATATGGTCCCTACCCTTTATACATTTTTTGTTGCATTGGAGAATTTTTGATAATCCTCAGGTAATGTTGTAGACTAATCCCATGAGAAACGCTGTTCGATATTGGCCTGCCTCTTTTTTAGGGAACGAAGATGGTTTCACGGTTGAAAGAGGGCAAAAGTGCAAGGAAAGCACCAGAGATGAATAAAAATATCAGCCGCCGCCGCTTTTTAAGTTTTTTTGCAACGCCTGATGAGATCATTGATAATAAGATAGAGGAACCTGCTTTATCCCCGATACCTGAGGCTGAGGCGATAATGTATACTATTCCCACCTCTAATCGGGTCGATACCCTTATCAATACCGGGTGGAAATTCAATCAGAGCGATGTTAGCGATGCTCAGATAGCCACCTTCGATGACTCTGCATGGCCCACTGTAACACTACCTCACACGTGGAATAACATTGATGGAGAGTATGAGACGACATACTATCGTGGCGTGAGCTGGTATCGCCTCCACTATAGTGTTCCGACGATGTATGAAGGGCAGCGGCTCTATCTCCAATTCGATGGGGCCAGCCTGGTTGCCGATGTCTATGTCAATGGTACGTATCTGGGGGAGCATCAGGGAGGATACGCAACCTTTCGGTTCGATGCCACCTCCGCACTCATTGTGGGAGATACTAACGTTATCGCGGTGAGAGTGAACAATGCTTATGCAACGGATATAGCGCCGCTCAATGGTGATTTCACCGTCTTTGGAGGCCTCTATCGCGCCGTCCACCTGCTTGCCGTCGATGAAGTGCATATCGATTTGATGGACTATGGCGCCTCTGGCCTCTTCTTACGGCAGGCGCAGGTCAGCACGACCTCTGCCGATCTGCATATAACTGTTGAGGCACGCAACGAGAGTACCGGCTCGCAGAGCGTTATACTTAATACCTTTATTGTCGATGCCAGAAATGTAATTGTACAGACGCTTTCCTCTACGCAGGTCGTTGCCGCACATGGGCGTCATACGTTTACGCAAACCATGATTATCGGGCAACCGCATCTCTGGGATGGTCAGCGTGACCCTTATCTCTACCGTGTCTATGCACAGGTACAGGTTGGTTCATCCTTTAAAGATGTCGTTTCTGCCCCGTTAGGCTTCCGTTCGTATGCTATCGATCCCACTAATGGCTTCTTCCTCAATGGGCGCTATCTTGATCTACACGGCGTCAATGTGCATCAGGACCGTCTGGATCAGGGATGGGCCATTAACGAGGCTGATTTGGATCAGGATTTTAACCTGATCACTGCAATGGGGGCTAATGCAATCCGCACATCTCACTACCAGCATGCTCAGCGACTGTACGATAGTGCTGATGCACAAGGTATCATTATCTGGTCCGAGCAGCCTCTCCTCAATGGTATTCGTACGACGCATAGGTTCGCACAGAATGCCGAGCAACAATTGACCGAGATGATTCGTCAGAACTACAATCATCCTTCGATCATTTTCTGGGGGATTGCGAACGAAGTGGGAAATGATGACGCCACGAATGCGCTTCTTCAAACACTCAATGACGCTGCACATACGCTGGATCCCGACCGTATTACGACGCTGGCTAGCGATCATGATCCAGCAGATGCTATTTCAACGCATACCGATACCGTTGGCTATAATCGTTACTATGGCTGGTACAAAGATAGCTTTGATGACCTGGATATTTTCTTGACCACCACACATGAACGTTTTCCAACGAAGAGTTTTGCGTTCAGCGAGTATGGTGCGGGTGCAAGCATCCATCAGCATGAGGAAAATCCAACCCGGCCCTTGACGACGAGTAAGATTCATCCCGAAGAGTGGCAGGCGCTAGTGCATGAGGCTGCCTGGCAGACGTTGCAGGAAAGACCCTATGTCTGGGGCAAATTTAT
>JACDAE010000731.1 GCA_013695595.1 Ktedonobacteraceae bacterium
GGCGGTGGCCAGCACACGCCTCTACGCAAAAGGGAGGCAATGACGTTTATCAGAATCCCCACCATATTTGCGACATATTATTGCATACGTTCAGGCACGTTGAAAGGTAAGTTCCGCGATATACTGGGCCTCGATATATGCCTGAGAGGCACCAGCAGAACCCAGGACAGGTTTTGGCGCTGGATCTGGTGGTACCGTACGTCCAACATAAGAGTCGGCTGCTGTATTCTTGAGCTGGAGAGCCGTACTAATAATCTTTGGTGCCATCAAATCAGCAGCATTCAGTATGTCAACGTCATAGTCGTGCATTTTTTGCACCCAATTATGCAGGTCAGTCAGGGCATTTTCAACGTTTTGTACATGGTCCAACTGCTCAGGAGTTCCCTGCCCTGACTGTTTGAAGGCGTCTAATTGCGCACGTAGGATATCGAGATAGCCCTGTTGTTTTGGAGAGGAGAGCAACCCAATTGGCACGTGCTCCAACGGAATATATTTTTTGGTCAAGTCTCCTGAGCTTACCGCATAATTTGTTCCATCGATCACTTCCATAATGCGTGTAGCCTGCCGCTTGACCAATCCCTGATCGGGCCGAACTTGTAGGCTATCATCGATGCTGCCAGCCTTATCGTTTAAGGATTTAATAGTTTCTAATAGGGCAGTCACCACACTTTTATTGTTGGGGAGACCCGGCGTGGCGTAGAGAATGTTTTTGAGGTAGGGCTGCACGTTGTTATCAAATTGCGCCTGATAGACCGTTTGATTGGATGGTGCCTGAGGCGTCGTGCCGGTACTTTCTTGTGTGATACTAAAGCCCTGGATTTTCGTCAACAAGTTACTATGTGTTTTGTCTCCTTGATAGGTATAGGAGATTGTGCCATTTTGTAGGGTAAGCGGTCCCAGCAGGTGCGTCTGGCCGTTCTCGTCTTGAAACCACGCAACGTAGTTTTTTCCATCTGCAGGTGCAGGCATATTTTGCATTGTAAGACGCACCTGATCGTTATGCCCCAAAGCATCATCAAGGAAAAATGCATGTCCAGTTGTCGTTATCGTCGTCACCGCCTTTGTCCCTGTCGTCGTTGCTTGCTTGCTCATAAGCAACCTGTTGGCACCAATGGCACTTGCGAGGACAAATAAGACGAGAAGAAGTACCATCGATACAAGAAAAATCGGCGTTTCGATAAAACGTGGCTGCCTTTTGGGCGTTTTTGCTATTGGTGGTGGAATAACGGGTGGTTCCGGCGGCTGCACGATGGCAGGTGGTATTAATGGTACCACTATTTTATTGGATTGTGTGGCACCGGAAACGCGCATATCATTGGTATTGTCGTTCGGTACCGCTGGTATTTTTCCCGATTGCACGGAGCGGGTTGTATTCACTGAAGGAACAGACAGGGATGGGTTGGTGCGTATGAGCGGATATTTCCCTGAAATACCGGGCAATGGGCCTGAAACTCTGGGTAGTGGTTGCGAAATGGGAGCGCGCAATGGTTGTGAGTTGAGAGCGCGTAATGGTTGTGAGTTGGGTTGTGATACGCCAAGAATCGAACCAGTATTTGTATTTCTGGTATACGTGCTCTCTTCGTTCTCTGGTGCCGTCTTCTCGTTAGAGTTGTGAAGGGATGTTTGTAGCGAGCAGGCATCGGCAATGGCCGCTGCGAGCAGAGAAGCTTTTGTATACCGTGCGTCTGGATCTTTAGACATTGCACGTAAAATCACTTCTGAGAGCTTCGCCGGAATATGTGAGTTAATCAGGCCAGGAGGGGTGGGTAGGGTGTTAATATGTTGCATCATAATCGCAACTGAACTCTCATCGCGGAACGGTTGCATACCGGTACAGATCTCATAAAGGATTACGCCAAGAGAATAAATATCGCTTCGACTGGTGATAGGATGCCCCTTCGCCTGCTCTGGAGACATATAAAGTGGAGAACTGATGCCAGCAGCGCTGCCCAACAATTGTGACAGGCCAAAATCGCTGAGGAGTGGTTCACCGCCATCAAAGCGTTTTGTATTTTGTCTGGCAAGTAAAATATTTCCTGGCTTGATATTGCCGTGTACAAAACCGCGTTGATGACCATAATCAATAGCTATACCCAGACTAGTAAAGAGATAAACGATCTGCTCAGGTGAGGGAAAATTGCCTTTACGTGAGGTTTCATTGATATAATCGGTGAGAGTTTGCCCTTCTATATAGTCCATCACGATATATGCAGTTGTATCATTTGCATCAGGAGGACGTGAGATATTAACCTCACGTATGCGTACAAGGTTTGGGTAATGTAAAGATGTTAATAGATGCCCTTGCTGTACAAATTGCTTCATAAAATTAGGATCTGACTGTAAATCTGGATAAAGTAATTTGATAGCAACGTCCTGATGCAAGAGCGGATTGTGTCCCTTCCACACCTCGCCTGCACTTCCTCGTCCCAGGTGTTGCTTTAACTCATATTTCCCGATGTGTTGTGGGACTGTGCTCATTACCATTCTCCATTCTTTATGGGCCGATAATATATAATAGGCCCATCTCTACCATACCAGATAGAGGGCCGTCTTGCCAATAGTACAGGAGATAATTCCTACTCGCAAAAAGATACTTCCGGCATTACAGAAGTGTGGATAAAGATACTTCAACCATCTCTCCTGGTCTTCTTATGCGTTATAATACGGTGTGTTCTCATGGCAATTTCTCGTCTTTTGGTTGTACCGCTAGAAAGGTTTACCTGCGCTCCAATATAGTATAGAATTAGAACATATGTTTTGCAATACCTGGGAGGATTTTGGATCTCGGTCCATCTGGTTACGTTGAAAGGAAATAGCACGTGCGCTTCAGTTTACAAGACGTCAAAAAATCTGTCCGTGGCCGTGATATGAGTGTCTCTCTGCATTTCTTGCGCTCAGAAGAAGTTCATGCTGAGATCGAACGTTTGATTGCTTACCATGAACGCCTGCTTGGTCAACCCCAACGCAACTTCTCGCTCGATGATGCACGTGCCTGTATCGGCGATTATCGTCTTGCTCACTGCCTGATTGCCTGTCTGAGTAACTGGTATAACTGGCGCTCTCGTGTATGGAATACTATAATACAGGAAATGATACCTTCGCCTATATTGGGTGACATCACCTCTCCCACACAATTGCGCCTGGCTCTTTATAACTATGTCAACCTTCATCACCAGGGCTTTCTCGATACGCATACGCGCTCTGTGGCTCTGCAAACATTTGCTGAACTGCATTCTCTGAATGTGACTGATCTTGAGTATCTACTGGTTATAGATGGCGAAGATGAAGCCATTCTTGTACGTGATGCTCCTCAGCCTCCTTTTGCCGACGAGGTGGCGGCGCTCTATAATCAATGGGTCTTTGAAGCTGCGCTCTTTAGCTCCTCAAATGTGCATTTTGTGATCGATTGCAAAGCTTTTGGCAACATGCAACAGCAAACTGATGCCCAGGATGACTCAACCGTGGCAACGGGTATGGGGATGGTGATCAAGCGCCTCTGCTATCTTGCGCACAGGCTCGGTGTTTATTATGACCTTGCTTATGATGCTCAAGAGTCTCTCCTTGAAAAGCAAGTGGCTCCTGAGCGTTTGCATCTTACACTGTATGGTCCACAGG
>JACDAE010000203.1 GCA_013695595.1 Ktedonobacteraceae bacterium
CTTCAGACCGTTGCATAGTTTGCATGCCCGAGGATCTTCTGAATGTTGCAATCCCACAATCGGGCTTTTTCCTCTTCAGACCTATAATGACACTATGTCATGATGTCATTATTTGTAGTTGCAATCCCACAATCGGGCTTTTTCCTCTTCAGACGGTCGAAACCGTGTAGGTAAAGTCATCCAACTTCTTAGTTGCAATCCCACAATCGGGCTTTTTCCTCTTCAGACTTTTAATGCCATGTGTAGATGGTGTAGATGCCATCCTGTTGCAATCCCACAATCGGGCTTTTTCCTCTTCAGACAAACAACGTGTTTGCAGCTCTGCCTGATGACAATCAGGTTGCAATCCCACAATCGGGCTTTTTCCTCTTCAGACCGCGTGGCTCTATTATAGCATGGGAGGCCGCTCAATGCGAGTATTTGCGAGAACCTCCCAAAAGTGGGATTTTTTTTCGTGAAAAAAGGGGGTCAAAATGAGGCTCCTATAGATTAAGCCGCTTCCAGAGCGGCGCGAGAGGCTCAGCTCAGCGTCGCCACCACACCTACCTCTCGCGGGACTCATACGATGAATACAACATCTTCGGCAGGTGGTTGCCCACCTACCGTCTCTACTTTGTCGAGGCAGGTCGCACACAGAGGATAGAAACGCACACTATCCTGCGCATCCTGCACGTGTTTCGCCAGTTTTGATTTCAGCAACACAAGCTCTTTTTTGGAAAGAAAACACTCAAAGAGCGAGTATTGCGTCCAGGTCCCAAAACCGGAAAGAATCTTGTGAACTTTTGTGCGCCTTCGATCATCTGGTATATCATAGGCAATGACATAACACATAGTCTGGCCCGAAGCTTTGATTGTCGTCATCGTTTTCTCTACCTGACAATAAGAGGTGGATATTCATTGATCTCACCTGTCAGGTATTTTGCCACCAGACGTGCCTGTAGCTCGATGCAACGTCGATACTTTGTTTTGTACCCAAAGATGGGATGCGTCATCTCTTCGTTGAGCCGTTCCTCAAATTTTGTGAGAAAAAGCTTGCGCGGCTCTTTCTTGAGGCGATACGCACCCAGTTCAACATGAAAATCCGACAACGTGAGCATCCGATTATTCAAGAGTGTGAAGAGCACAGAATCGACGATGATAGGGCGGAATTCTTCCATGAGATCGAGGGCTAACGCGGGACGGCCATACGTAGAACTATGGAGATAGCCGATATACTGATCAAAGCCAGCGACCTGAACGGCACTTGCAACCTGGCTGGTGAGTAAGGCATATCCAAAGCTCAATAATGCATTCACTGGATCGGTGGGTGGACGCCTGACTCTACCGGCAAAGGGCCACTGTTGCGGATCTGTGAGCAACTTGCCAAAACAGGAAAAGTAGAGGGCACTTCCAGCTCCCTCCAGGCCCAGGATCGTTTCGAGTGGCGTTCCCTCAATCCCACTATCACCATTCAGCAATGTTCGCGTCACGACCGCTTCGGTTGAGAGGTCAGCGAGTTGGCGAATGAGTATTGCCATCTGCTCGATCTCCTGGCTGAAGAGAGGGGTGTCGCGGCGGCGATCTGACCGTTGCAGCATTGTACGCTGGTTGGAGAGCTTTCCAATCACAAACCGCCGTGCCAGTTCACTGCGTTTCGAGAGGTCATTATGCGTACGATGCTGCGCCATGCGCAACAATGAGTTCTTGGACATCTCTGGAGAGAGGCGTCCCTTAAATTTGCCATAGGATGTCATAAAGTGAATCTCAATATTTTTCTCCAGCAGCAAATGGAGCGCCGAAGCAGTCATCGTCACTTCACCCATTACAACGACATCATGAACTTTCACAAGGGGAATACGCTTTTTATAGGACGCTGCCAGAAGCGATCCGCCTTCTCCCCGCTGTTCTGGTACCTGTACAAGTAAGCAATCTTCTGTATCACGGCGCACCAGGGCGCGGTCTTCAGTGAGATAGAGTGTGGGCATCATTCATCGTTCCTTTCTGCTGTGTGAGCATCTTTACTTCGTCGGGCATACAAATGCTCTGCAAGCTACAATCACGGCATCGAATAGCTATCTTGCCCTCCAGAGGGGGAGGAGGACTGGCACGTAGCGCGACCTGAAAGGCGAGCGCTATCACTGTGTTGGTTTTTGCACGTAGTTCTGGCGTGAAATGCACCTGAATCCGTTTGCGCGAACCAAAATAGAAAATGTAGCCATAGGGAATAGATTGATTGTCTGGGAGCCTCTCTTCGATGCACATAGCCTGCGCGCAAAGCTGCACATGATCGTTAAGCCACTTCCCTTCTTTGCCATGCTTATATTCTACGGGAATAAAAATGCCATTCTCTTCCTCTACGATATCGGCAAAGCCGGACAGCCGCAAGGTCTCGCTATACAGGTAAAGGTGATTGATCTGGATCTCTCCTTCCGTGGTATGCTGCCCTGGCTCATCCGCTCGCTGATGCAAAAGCTCCCCCTCTAAAACAAACTCGTTCCTCAACATGTCCCCCTGCACAAATTCATAGTGAAAGCGACGTGGACAATACTCGACGGCGTTGAGATAGGAAAGGCCAATTGTTTCTGGTGCAGCGTCTTGTCTCATGCGCTCTCCTCTTGCGTTATCTGCGCGGGCATTGCGTGCTCAATGATATTCGTGCAACGTGCCTGCCCCATACCCATGGTCGTTTTATAACCGATGCCACTAAACAGGGCAAAACGTGCGAGTGGCGTGATCCATTGAGCCTCCGGAGCGGTTGGCATTCCTTTTACTTCATAGGTGATTGTCCCCTGGAAACCAGCCTGGCCAAATTTGCTGGATGGCAGATAACTGGTCTCTAATGCATAGCGAGCAACAATGATCTGTTCCTCACACCAGCTTGCTAATAGGCGAGGAGTCATGCCATACGCTTCCATGCGCAAGGATACGGGGGCAAAAAGATCCCATTGTCGGGCCAGACTTTCAAACACGGTGGCGGGTTCTGGAAAGATGTGTAAGAGTTTGCCCCACTGCTTCTGACCCTTGCTAAAAGCGGTCGGTGTGACAAACTCGAAGTGATAGTGCTTCTGTGCCGGACGTGGGGTATGCAGATCGGCAAACGATGTATAGCCAACCCAGGGCTGCGTAGAAACATGGGGTTCCGGCGTACTCAGAAGGCGACTAATTGCAAAGTGCGCATGTCCAATACGAACAGTTACCGCACCAGGATTAGTGATCAGATAGCGTACAAATGTCCCAAAGATGGTTGCATCGAGCATCGTGATACGGAGCCAATAGGTCTGTTCTGGCTGAACTGGAACCTCCTGCTGTTTCGTTCTGGCCTCTTCTAACTGGGCCGGTGTCAAATGATTGAAGCCTTGTAACAATCCAACCGTATAGGGGCGACGCTGATTCGGTGTATGCAGCCAATCAGCCAGGGTGGGATCGCCCTGGCGCACCATGTCGAGGAAGGCGGCCTGCACCTGGTTGCCCGCTCCTGGCGTCACATAACCCGGCTCACGTGGATGGAGACGGAGTTGGAGGGAAAAGAGTTCGCCTCGCTCATTCATCATCTCACAACACTCTTTTCGCTAAAGTATTTCATACCAAGAGGGACATATCGTACTTCTTTTTTTCTATCCCTAAACAGTTCACTTGGCGCAATCTTACAACACAAGCCTGTAACTCTGACATTTGTGAGAAGACTTACAGGAGGCATAACTACAATATCAAAAGTAGCGAGTCTACTCTGTGGTAGATCCAGCGGATTAATAGGACAATGGACAAGTTGAGGGCTTTGTACGTCTACAATCTTTGCATTCTCCGTACCTGCCGTATACCATTCATGCATAATCTCTGCCTTCGCCATCCATTTTCCTAATCGTACCCACATTGGCAAAGCTCTTCTTTCTTCAGCAACGACAAAAAACTCGAAGGTTGAGCCTGGAGCCAACTCTTTTGCGCGGCCAAACACCACACGATTTTTGCTCTCTCTCGGAGTAGTGCTGTAATATGGAACGGTTGCCATTTTAAATGTGATAAACGAATAATCTATATGGAGAGGATAAGCAGGTGTGACATAGCAACCACCTACCCTTTCAAGTTGTAACTCCTCTTCGTATCGCGGTTCCTGTGAACTGTTAAAGTATGCAGGGGCAGGTTGTACTAGCCCTAAAGCATAGGTCAATCCATAGTTATGCAAGTATTTTTCGGTTTCATAGAAGCGCCCAAATTCGCGACTTGCATAATAAAGATTGTCATGTAGAGTCATATGACAACGTGCAATGTATGTAGTCATGTTTTGCCATGCTCCGTCTATCAACTACTTCGTTTTAGTAGCCTTTTTTGCCTTATTTTTCTCATCTGAAGAGCCCCTTGGAGGCCTACATCGTACTGCATAGTTTTCACATTCGCTGTATGCTTGTTGTAATACCTGTACTAGCGTCTGCTCTTGCGTCACAATCTCACCAACCTCTTCTATCAATGTATTGAGTTTTTCTCCATCGAAGAGCAAATGGGTTGTTACACGATCCTCTTTGAGGAGCATTGGCAAAATCTTTGCTGCTTTCTCTATGAGAGTTGCTGCTTGATAGGGACCTTTAACGATCTGCCCTGCGTCGTTAACATCAAGTTGATCATAGAGCTTCTGCGTCAGCTTCAAATTGGAACAGATTTCGCCATCAGTGAAAGCAATCGCAACAATATGATTTTCGAGTGTTCCAGTACGTGTTGTTTGCGCTCCGTAGCGTTTTGTACGCAAGATATTGTTAAGCACATAGATAAATTCTGCTTCTGTGGGGTCACGTATGGTAATAATAGAAGGGAAGAATATTTGTGGTAATACATGATCCTGTTCACCAAAGCTGCTTTTTGTCACCCCGTTTTTGCTCATTGTTCCATGTTCATAGGGAGCATTAAAGGTCATACTCTGATGCGATTCATCGTAGTTAGAGAGCGAAAAGGCCGAGTCAACAAGCACTTTAGAGCGTTCACTGCCCTCTTGTCCAATAGCAAAGCCATAGTAGATACAATCTGGGCAATGCTTACAGAAGCGCTCACTATTGTACTCGCAATAGCGTTCCTTGTCGCCATTTTCTTCATCTGTTGTCAAGTTGTAGCGACGCAACAACTCACGCCCAGTAAGGCGTTCAGGAGTTGTCTGCTTACGCTTGAAGACCACGATACGACTCATGATCTCATTTGTTTTGAGACCAGCACTGACCTGGGCAAAGTTTAGCACTTCATCTGTTCGGAACAAAGGGAATGAATTTGTTTCCCGCAACACAACAAAATGGGCATATTTACCCATTGGCACCAAAGGGATAGATGAATGAAAAACAGATTGCTTTTCGATAGATTGTAAAAACACGATTGTTACTCCTTCTAATGAATGTAAAACATCACAACGATCAGGTAAAAACTATTGAGGCTCATCTGACACAATTTCAACTTCAGCAAGCTCCTCTCCGGGCACATCATCTGTCTGCTGGTTTTTTTTGTTTGCAGAGTAGCGTAAAGAAAAGATTGCTTCGCATCCGCCCTTAAAGCGATTCAAGCGGCTATTTAATACGCTACGTCTCCCTTGAGCATAATCGCAAAAGACTTCCTTGTAGAAAGCCTCTACAAATTGCCATATCAGGCTATCTTGGCGTTGCGCATGTGCAATAACTCTGCCTGTAGCTCCTTTTTTGTCCACGATATCCAGCCAAGATTTTAGCGCCTGGAACATCTCAAGTTTTATCTCCTCTTCTGTTAAGTTAAGCGTATCCTTGAGAATACATTTTGCGGCAATATCAACTGGGCGTACTATTGCATGCGAGTTCGGCCACTTTCCCTTATCGTTAAAAGGGAGATAAAATTGCAGATAGAGATCTGTTATCTGTTGATGGCGGGTGGCATTTGCTTCCATAGTATCTCCTTTTGTGGGGTGGTAATAGGCTACAAATTGTTGGTAAAGGTCGTTATAATGGGAAGCTTTCTTCCCTGGTAATTGGTCAAGCTTGTCACGCCGTACCTGCTCTTTTAAAAAGGAAAAGAGAAAGAGTTGATCCTCTCGTGTATCGCTAGCGATACGCGAAAAACGCTCAAGTTTTAAATCTCCCCCTACCCGTTCTGTGTCTATATGTATCTCAATGAGACGACTTAATGCAGACATCGCTCCACCGATCCAATCGCCGTCCTTGCGATCTCCATACAATTCATCCAGGCGTAAACGAGCTGAAGATTGAGGAAGTACGTGCCGTATCGACTGATGAGGTGCATCAAGTACGACCGTTTCTAGAAAATCGGCAGCGGAGTTATAAAGGGGAAGATATTCCTCAGTCACTACTACACGTGCTCCTGTCACCAGGGGAAGTGCAAGGCCCAACCAGGCAGCTTCTACCCAGGAAGCCGTTGTTGCCTTGACCTTCTCGCCAGAAGCCTTTTTTTTGCTGAACGTTTTCTTAGCAAAGAAGAGAAATCCTGGATACTGAGTTTCATCATAACGTTCAAGAAGATACATTCCGCCTTTTTCTTCTTGCTCATCCTTCTTATCTTGCTCATTACTCGCAACCGCACGCCTTTCACCTTTCGTCAGATGGAAGAAACTGAAACTTAAGAGATCAGCAACACTCAGATGCTCCTTCACGCGCAACGTCTCACAGACTTCGTAGAGCTTTAGCATGCTCATTTTGTTGATGATATAGCTGGTAAGGTGATACGTTTGATGGGTAAAGAAGAAGCCAGGATAAATAAAGAAGTATTTGAGCTCCATATCTTCGTAGCTTTTTCCTGTCAAATTGATGAGTCCCTGCTTCCCAGGTCTATCCTTGAGCAACATTTGTCGCAGCATCAATTCTAAGGAACAGATGGAACAGATGCCTCCTGCATTTTCTCCTTTGTATAAAAGTAAGCGATTTTTGTAAACCCAGGGTTGGAATAGTACGGAAGCTTCCTCTTGCTTTTTTGTGGTGTAAGTGGAATTACAAAGGGTGCAGGAT
>JACDAE010000217.1 GCA_013695595.1 Ktedonobacteraceae bacterium
ATTCAATACCGTTGAATGGTGGCAAGCACACTCCTACGTCTATTGGCTACATCGCGTATCGAACGTGTATCTATCCGAGGTGCCTTATATTCCAATTGTTGATCCGTCAAATCCGTAAGTATAGTAATCAGGCTATCATACAATTGAGAATGCAGATAGGAAAGAAGTGTTTTTGCTTCCAGACTTATAAAATCCCTTCTCCGAAGTTTCCTGACTACTATTATAGGCAATCATCTATGCTATCTCAACAAATTTGTGGGAACCTTTAAAGTGATTTGATGAAATATGTTGTGTGTTCATTGAAAAACGTTGGCCTTGCCTTTATAAAGGCTGTCTTATATATATATGATGAACGTAAAGTCTTTTATTGAAAGTATAAGAGTCAGATTTCCTATGCCTATTGACAAACTTGTGCCCAAAATGGTATACATGTGTTGAAGCCATTCTGATGAAATTTATGGTGAATATAGTAAATTTCATCAGAGAGAACAATCATAGGAAGACTAGTAAGGTCTCTATTTGAATGATTGTTTTTCCTGGCCAGTACGATCCAGTGCTCTCTATCAGTGCGTAAGCAAGGAACGCTTACAGAAGGATTGTATCTCATGCTAAAAACGTTTCTCTCCCTTCGCCCTTCAACGTTGCATACCTGTTTATCAGACGTATTCCTGAAATAATGCATCTCCCAACGTCACTGATCAGCACAGCCCTGGCTCGTATGCACACCCTGAAAATCAAAGACGATTACCATTCAGACTGTTTCATTTCACAAGGAGAAAAACATGAAAAGCAAAGGACGCTTTTACCTGCTCAAGTTTGTTTTCGCTACATTGCTTCTCTTCTTAGCCTTCGCGGTCAGCGCCGTGAAGTTTTCCACCTCTGCCAGTGCTGCGAGTTGTCCGACGACGTGTGGCTCATACACCATTTCTGGCCTTGGTGCGCGTAAGCAACAGGTTTTAAGGGCCGGTGCCAGCACGCTCGATCTGGCCGTCGCCATGGAGGAGACGGATACCATGCAAGCCAATTACACATATGGAGATGGCAAGTCATACGACTCGGCGAATTTTGGTATCTTTAAACAGAACTGGCTGATGCTCAGAAGCGCCTGCAGCCGGTTTTCAGGCCAATCTTCCAACCAGTATAATAATGGATCGGTCCTCAACAGCAATTTGAGCGCAGACGTTTCGTGCATCAATCAGAGTCAGAGCCACTATGGTCTCACAAAGTGGTTTGGTGGCCATCGCAATGGTTCGACTGGACTCAATAATCCTAATACGCAGGATATTAACAACTACAAGAATGCCATCTATTGGATTCAGAGCCAGCTTACGAGCGGTCACCTGTCGGACAACACGCGCTTTTGGGTGAATATCCCGGCGATTTAAAGCAAAAGGGAGAGCAACATGCATGGGTGTGTGGAAAAGACTATATCTTCTTCACACGCCTGTGTATATACGGCACCATCTCGCTCACCAGCTCGAAACGTTCAAGGGGCATCAGATACACGCCCTGCACAAAAGATGTGACCTCATCGATCATCTCTTTCGCTATCTCCACCCCCACTGTGCTGCCAGCCTCCCCTGCTTCAGAGAGACGCCTGCGCATCCCCTCTGGAATCACAATCCCAGGTACCTCATTATGAAATTTCTCGGCCTGCTGATACGAATGTAGCGGCTGAATACCCACTATCAACGGAACGGGAAGCTTTCCATAACGTTGCGTGTACTGTTCGATGTAGTCCTGTAACGTTGCGACATCGAAGATCGGTTGCGTCATAATAAACTGTGCGCCCTGCTCTATCTTCTGATGGAGACGTTCAATATCGCGCTCAACATCGGTTGCGGTGGGATTTGCCGCGCCCCCGATATGAAAGAAGCTGGGTACTGCCAGCCTGCGACCCCGCGCATCAAGTCCCTGATTGAGCTTATTCAGGATGGCAATCAACCCGATGCTATCGACATCCCAGATGCCTGTTGCGTTGGGGAAATCGCCGTGATTGGGTGGATCGCCCGTCACCGCGAGGATGTTGCGAATATCGGTGGCGTGTGCTCCAATAACGTCGCTCTGCAAGGCCATAAGGTTGCGG
>JACDAE010000219.1 GCA_013695595.1 Ktedonobacteraceae bacterium
TCTCATCACCGGTGAGGAGGGTAAGCCCAAGGCCCCCTCCGCCACCACTCACCCACACCGCCCTTACCCCTACTCTGGTTATCGTGCTCAAGAAGCCAGTCCACAAGGTACCGGGTGGTCGCTAGCGACCACCACCAACCTGGGCATAAATATCACCATATGTAGCAGCCAGGGGGCCGCTTGTTGGTAAGGGCTGTAAGGGCTGAGGCGAAGCGATCCAGCCGCGCCCAGGCACAAATGTTGCTCCGTTACCACCATTGCCCCACTGAGATTGCGTTTCACAAGGAAAAGAAGAAGAGAATTGAGGTGAAGCATCCGCGTTGGGTGAAGCAGCAGCATAATTGGGAACAACATAGCCGTTATTGATACCAGATGAAACCAGTTCTTTAGAGATTGGAGAAAGTTCGTTCATCTGAGCCTGTGAAGACAGGGAGAGCTGTATTAAGCCTTCCACGATGAGCTCTCCGGCCACCTGGCAGATCAACTCAGGAGTCATGGCCAGATCCATACAGGCGACTTGCAGAGAGGTGCGACCATCTACTTTTGTTAAGAGCCGCCACTGATCTGGAGTCAGTTGTACCTGAGGCGTGCGCGCACGCGCCGCTGAAAGATCGACCGGAGTGAGCACCATATCTGGGCGCATAAAAGATGTATCAATGCGCTTAGGGGGAGTAGGATGCATTACTGCAACTGGCTGTACAATAATTGATGGGTCAGATGCGTTTTGCGCCAAACTATTGGTATTCGGAGAAGAAAATACAGTTGAGAATGTATCAGTGGAAGAGAACGCTGTAGTAAGAGGCGAATCATCTAGATCGTCCAGCAATAAATCGGAGGCGTTGACAATTGTTGGAACATCGGGGACATTATGTACAGGAGGAGCAGGTTTGCTCAGATCCTGGGTAGGCTTTGCTTTTATAGGGGCAGGCGCAGGCTGAGGAGCAGGCGTTGTCGGTACAATAGAAGAGAGCAGGGCTGAGACTGAAAGGGCGACAAGCAAACGATCGGCAGGTGGTGTTGCATCTTCGACGAAGGAGACTTCGCCAGTTGTCCAGGCAAGGAGAGCACCGAGTGCTTCAGTTGCATTGTTGGTTGCCCATGCGCGTAACTCTTCGTGACTTACATATCCGAGGTCCATCAGAGTCAACGCCATACGCGTCTCACTCTGTTGAGCATTGCCGACGACAAGCA
Source organism: Ktedonobacteraceae bacterium (assembly GCA_013695595.1). GTDB lineage: Bacteria > Chloroflexota > Ktedonobacteria > Ktedonobacterales > Ktedonobacteraceae > JACDAE01. The sequence continues at coordinate 1,192 of JACDAE010000219.1, forward strand.
GCGTCTCTTTTAGAGCTAAAGGAGAAATCACGTTATCCTTCAGCAATCTTTCCCCAAGGGTTGTATTTGTGCGAATCGGGCCAAGGCACATCAAACGGCCATCGCGAAAATAAAGTTCTACCCACTGGCCTTCTTGCTTGATTACCATCAAGCCCGTCTTGCTATACGTTTCGACCCGGCGCAAAACGCTCGACAGGTCGAGTTGCTCTAACATTCCTATTCGCAACACAGTATTCACCGTCCGTCCACAAAACGGCTCCTGCACGCTCCATGCTATCCCCCACAGATAACATCCATGCGCAAGAGTCCACTACGATAGGTTATATATACATAGCCACAATCTTATACCATTTCTTGCATAGAAGAACTTCGACAACCATTGTCAACATCCTTGATTGAGCTAAGGTCGTATGCTCAAACACTCAGGAGATATAGGTGGCACAACTGATCGTACCCAGAGGAGACCTCATTGTCCCAGAACTGGAAACGGAGGGAAAGGGATTCGAACCCCTGGGGCTGTTAACCCAGCTGTTTTCAAGACAGCCGCAATAGACCACTCTGCCATCCCTCCACAGCAACTATACCACAGGCGATGCCGCTTTGAAAGGGGTTCAATCAGTTTTTCACCAAAAATTCCCCCTTCCTCTCTATTATGAGCCTTGACATGGCTTTGCAAGCTTGCTACACGGGGGGAATGAGCTGTGAAGTCTGCATATAAGGGCGCAGTACTTTTGGAATAATCACGGAGCCATCCGCCTGCTGGTAAGCCTCCAGAATAGCGGCCATCGTGCGACCTACCGCCAACCCTGAGGCATTCAGGGTATGTACATATTCAGAATGCACACCTTGTGTGGGGCGATATTTGATGTTTGACCGTCGCGCCTGGAACGCCTCACAATTACTGATCGAGGAAACTTCAACGTAGTTGTCCTGACCCGGCATCCACACTTCCAGATCGAACGTCTTTGCGGAGGCAAAGGGAAGATTACCCGTACATAATTCTACGACGCGATACGGCAACTCTAGAGACTGCAGGATGCGCTCTGCATGCTCCAACATCTGCTGCAAGACTGTATAAGAGTCCTGAGGAGTGGTGTATTGGAATATCTCGACCTTGTTGAACTGATGGAGGCGCAACAGCCCACCAGCCTGTCGTGAAGTCGACCCGGCTTCGCGCCGAAACGCCGTTGTCCAGGCAACATAACGTAACGGAAGGGTGCCCGGTGGCAGGATGGAATCGCTATGCATGCCGACCAGCGGAACTTCAGCAGTAGGATTTAGATACAATTCGTCTTCAGAGCTGGAATAGACTTGATCTTCAAATTTTGGGAGTTGACCGGAGCCGACCATAATAGTACGTTTAGCTAGAAGTGGGGGCAGTATCTCTGTATAACCATGTTCACGTGTATGTATATCTAGCATAAATGAGATCAGGGCACGTTCCAGGCGAGCTCCCGCGCCTTTCAGCGTCACGAAGCGGCTACCTGCGATTTTCGTCCCACTTTCAGCATCGATCAATCCCAATTGGAGGCCAAGGTCCCAGTGCGAGTGTGGCTGGAAGTGGAATGAAACAGGTTCACCCCAGACACGTACCTCAACGTTGTCCTGTGCATCTGTGCCGACTGGGACACTCTGCTGTGGAAGGTTTGGCAGATCAAGCAGCAATGGCTGCAGATGTGCTCCGATATCGGTAATCCGCATCTCCAGTTGCCGAATGTCGTGTGTGAGTGCCTTTATCTGTGGATCTGGCGCTGTACGTTGCTGCGCAGAGTGAGCACGTGCGCTTTCTTTAAGCGTTTTCAGTGTTGTATAGAGACTATCGCAATGGGTGGCGAGAACTCGTCGCTGTTCAGCCAGACGAAGAATCTCATCGATCGTATGGGGGTCACGCCGTCTCTGCAATGCCTCACGTACCACCTGCGGATGCTGACAAATAAAATCAAGGTTTAACATAGCAAAATCAGTATAGCATATTCAGATATAACACGATGTCATTTGACACAAAGTAATCAGGGCTATTTCATTCTCGCTTTCCTCGCGCCTACGGCGCTCGCTTGGTTGATAGTGTGCGTGTTTTT
>JACDAE010000243.1 GCA_013695595.1 Ktedonobacteraceae bacterium
ACGCAACACACCCTGCTCATGGAACAACGCAAACGCATCGTTGCAGCATTTCTCCGCCTCATCAAGCTGTTCCATATCAATGTAAAGCACGCTCTGATCGATCAAGACCCAGCCCTGACTGGCCTGCAATCCTGTTTCGTGAAAGAGGCGATACGCATCCTCATAGTCCCGTAAGGCATTTTTGTATTGTCCAAATGCTTCATAGACCATGCCTCGATCTCGCAATATGGAAGCACACCCCTCTTTATCGTTCAAGGTCTGGAAGGTGCTCAGCGCCTCGGCGAAGTGACCAAGAGCTTCGTAGTAGGACCCCAGGCCACGACTGACCTCACCCAACACGAACTGCATCCAGGCTTCCCCCTTCGTGTCACTGGCTTCACGGAATAGAGCCAGGCCTTCCTGGGCATACTGATTGGCTGGCCGAAATTTGCCTTCTTCACGTAACAAGAGCGCCAGTTCGTACAATCCCCAACCCGTGGTAGTATTATCACGCTCCGCACGCGAAATCTCCATGCCACTTCTCAGACAACGCTCAGCTTCTCCATACTGCCCCTGCTGACGCAGGATCGCCCCCAGGCAACAAAGCACCTGTCCCTCACCCGTTTTATCGCCAATGCGCGTCGCGTGAGCTTCTGCTTGCCGCAACATCGCCAGCAATTCTGTTGCATGCCCACGTCCAGCCAGCACCCATGATGCTCGTACCGCCAGACGCACCGCCGCCTGTATGTCTTGCTCCTCACCTGCATATTCCAGATGCCCAAAAGCCGCAAACCATTCCTCAGGAGATGGCTGAGGTAAAGATCCATAGTATGTAGCAATCGTGCGATGTACACGATGCCGTTCCTCAATAGGGAGATGCCTGAAGGCGAAATTACGCACCTGGGGATGAATTGTATACAGACGACCATCAAACTGCACAAAAGACGCCTGCACCAATTCGTCGCGTGCCTCACGCCATTGTTCGACCAGTTCCTCTGGCACAATCTCATCCATGTCTTGCACAGGTGCATGAGTATACGCCAACCGCACAGGCGTATTCGCCAACGCCAGCGTCTCAGGAGCGACCAGCACCAGGATCTGCTCACGGCTGAATGGTAGCTTGAAAACGGACAGATAGGCCAACAATAGACGCGCCAGGGGACTGATGCGCCGATAGGCAATCTCCAACACTGCCAGCATACCAGCCAGTGGAATACTGCGCAATTCGTCGCGCACCTCCTCCAAAGAACGCGTCGCGGCCTCTGGCGTATACACTCTTCCACCAATCAAACGGGTCGCGCCAAAAATCAGCTCCGCCCCTAGAGGATAGCCGTCCAACAAAGTACAGATCTCGCGCAGAACACTCTGCTGCCTGCTATCATAGAAGCGAATACGCTGATCCAGGCCACTGGCCGCCGCCAGTTCCGCAAATAATGCCAGCAGGTCTGCGTCCGTCATCTTCTCTACACGATAGTCATACCAGCGATAATGAATCCCCCTGGCGCTGGGAAGTGTGGCGGGATTTGAGCGCGACGTGAGCAAGACAACGACCTCTTGCGGCATAGCGGCCAGAAACTGCAACCATTCGTCCAGTTCGGTGGAAGCGTGCACTTCCTCAAATCCATCGAGGAGAAGGAGACTGGGCAGCTCGCGACTGGCGAGTGAACGTAATGTGCCCAGCACCAGGCGTGCACGATGGCTCGCGTCTACGATCGTCGAACGTGTGGGAATGTGCAGGTGCTGCATCATCTCTAACAAGGCATCGGCGAAGGATTTGCCACCCTGCAATGACACACCAACAATGCCACCAGGAAATTTTGCTCTATTGCGCAACACAACCTCAAAGGCCAGCGCACTTTTGCCAATACCTGCGGGACCGGTCAGGGCAAAATGATGCGTCTCCTGGCGCTGACGCTGGCTCCTGGTCATACCCGGACGCGGCCCCATAGTCGCGATGATAAGTAATTCATCCAGCTCTTTCAATTGCTGCTCGCGTCCAATAAAGGTTTCGGGTGTACCAAGGTGAGCCAGAGGATGCTCATACTCATCGGGCACATTTCGACGCGAGAGCAAGGGAACTGGACCATCATCATCGTCCGCGACCTGTCGGTAGAGGACCGGAATAAACCAGCTCTTCTGATGGGTAGGTAGCAATGCCTGACGGGCACGTGCCAGCGCTTCTTCTAAGGTACGACCACCAACCAGCGCCTCATAAAAGTGGCGCACAAAGATCGGGCTGAGATCATCCTGCAAGGAGAATGGCATAGCAACTACGGCTGAAACCTGCGCCGTCACGAGGGCGATCGCCAGTGTGGCATCAACCACGGGCCGCTCTGAACGCCGCTGCTCACCCGTCATGGTCGCCGTTTCGCAGGCCGCGAAAACCGCGAGGTGGACATCGCTGCTCAAGAATAGATCGCGCAAAGATTGGGTATCGATATAATGGTTACAGCCTTCTTCATTGCAAAAACAGAGGTAGGTCTGCGGCTTGATACGGCTGAGCGAAATTCCACAATGATGGCATTTACGCGCATCGGCTGCGTTCATCTCCCCACACTCATCCGCCGGGCAAAGCCTTCCATAGGTCCCATGACCATCAAAATGGACGACATAACAGGGAATACTGGTATCACTATCATCCAGCATACTGGCCCCACCACAGGAATTCAGATAGCAGACCAGATTATCAAAGGTTGGCGGGTCGAGCCGATCCAGAAAGACCTGTCCATTCTCAAGCAAGGGAGCCAATGCGCTGCTCAGTTCATCAAAGCTGCGCTCGATCTCCAATGGCTCACAATCTGCCGGGGAAGCGCCAATATAGAGCACGCGTAGGGGAGGATGCACAGGCAGGTCGCCACCGCCGGGTGTGTCAGGAAGCCATAACGCACGTGTCAGCGTAAAGATACCCGTGACCAGCAGAAAATGAATCCCATTATGTAAAAGTTCCCAGGGATAGCGGACGAACTCCTCGCAGCCTGGGCCAAAGATAAACGTAAAGGCAACGGTACCACGCCGTTTCAGGGTACGCTGAATCACCGTCCGCAATACGGTCTGCACAGATTGCTCTGCTGGCTCTGGACGATCGAGCGTTGGCGTCTCCGATCCACAGAGCGCACGAAAGAGGCGCTGACCAACGTCACGCAGTTCATTGTCGCTACTATCAAGACTATTCAGCTTTTTTTGGAGGGCATTCATCTGCCGGGAAGTATAGGGTGGCAAAAAACGCCCTATCACCGTGTGCCCAGACCACCCCTCTTTTAGCTCTAACTCGAAGGAACCATCGTCACGATGACGAAATAATAGACGTAGTGTCTCTCCCATGCCCTGTACTTTCCCATAAGATACGATCGGAAACATGCTAGCTTGCAGCGACCGTCAGGCAACACACCTTATTGTTAAGTATAACACACTTTTTGTCTAAAAGAGAGCCGTTATAGGTAAAGAGTGCAGTTCAATTTTTTGCTCTTGACATAAAGTATGGTAGAAAGCCTGCTCTATCTTACTTCTAAGGTTCAGGGCTATTTCATTCTCGCTTTCCTCGCGCCTACG
>JACDAE010000271.1 GCA_013695595.1 Ktedonobacteraceae bacterium
GTGCAGGCCGAACAAGAGCACGAGCCAGATGTATACTTTGAGGATGAGGGCGATCTTGGGCCTGAAATCAGGCTACAGGCATATCCTGATGCGGGCTTGTAAACTGCGCCCCTACTGCGGGCTTGTAAACTGCGCCCCTACACCAACTAATAGAAAATGTTTCTAAAAAGATGCATCAAATATCGAAAGGATGATGAAATGCGGTAGGGGCCTGATACAAGCGGGCCCCTACCGCATTTGCGATATTACGGGTATTATGAAAGATATACGCCCGACCAATCACCGAAGTAGAGGCCGTTTCCATTCAGGCTCACTCCGTGGACGTTTGGCGGAATGACGGCTGAGAGTTCTGGATAATCGAGTGGTATCCAGCCAGCATCTTGTACAGCAACTTGTTCTGCTTGATTGTACAGAGCCAGGCGAGCGTTGCCCGTGGTCTGCTCGGCCTGCAATATCGTCTGATCAAACGTGGTGTTGCTCCATTGGCCATAATTCTGGTTGGAAATTGAAAGGGAATTCGTAGCCAGGAGCGTATAGGGGTCGGGGTAGTCTGCGTTCCACTGGCTAAAACCAAACTGGATCAAATGTTTTTGAGCCTCATCGAAATAAGCGCTCGTTTCTAGTGGTTGTAAGCCAATGGTGGTTTGCAGCGCGTTCTGCCACATTTGCTGTAATGCCTGTGCTTCACTAGAACTCAGCAGAGAGTTTGGATACGAGAAGGTGATCGAAGGTTCTGTGCTCGTATTGGGAGGGTAGACCGATTGGAAAAGGTCCTTCGCTTTTTGCCTATCAAACGGTATGCCCATATAATTTGGCTGGTAACCTGGTATACCCGGTGGGAGAAGGGTAGCAGCAGGAACGACAGAGCTTTTAAATATACCAGTGGCCAGTGTCATTTTATCTGTAGCATAGGCAAATGCTTGCCGTACCTTGGGATTATTGAAAGGGGTCTGTGTCGTGTCGAAGAAGAGTGCGTCAGTCTGCATGAGTGGTACCTGGGTGAAGCCGCTTGAACCTTTCGCAGCCAGCAGGTCATCTGCCGCAATGTTCCATACAAGTGAGAAGCGTCCGGCCCTGTAGAATTGATAGGCAGTTACAGGATCGTTGACGAAGATCATGTTTACTTCTGCCAGACTACTCTTTTTCCCATAATAATGTGGGTTCGGTGTAAGAACCATCTGAACATCATGTTCCCAGGTTTTGATCTCAAATGGCCCCGTACCTATGCCAGCCGTGGCGGCAGACTGTGTCCAATTTTTTTGTCCATAGCGCTCGATTACCTTCTGGTTTAAAGGGAAAAAGAGCGAATTTGTCAGAGTCTCCAGGAAGTACGGTGTGGGTTGTTTCAGGGTCACCTGAAGAGTATAGGTATCTAATGCCTTCAGGCCTTTGACACTTGTCGCTTTTCCATTGCTGACCATGGTTGCACCCATAATGGGAGCCTCCAGGGTAGTCGCATTGGGAGAGGCAACTTCAGGAAGCAGGGCGCGGGTCCAGGTATAAATATAAGATTGTGCTGTAACAGGAGTACCGTCGGAAAAAGTTACCGCAGGATTAATCTGGAATGTATACACTTTATTATCGTTTGAGATGAGCCATGTTGCCTGATCGGGAAGCACCTTCAGATTTTGGTCGCTTCTCACCAGTCCACTATAGATCATATTGACGGTGACCGCTGAATTAGCATCTGGCCCCATTGCTGGATCGAGTGTGCCAACATCGTTTGTCCCAACATTGGGCAAAAGCATTTTCTTGTTATTGATTGTAGAAGATGTGGTACTGCTACTGCACGCGCTCACAATGAGGAGTAGCATGCTCAACAGCAAAAACATAATCAGAGACCTTCGTGTGTGTTTAAATTGAAAATGACGGTGCATAATGCCTTTCACAGAATTAGCAGCACATACGTCCTATATATTGTATAGGAAGGAAATGCCGCCTCTCCTTTCTGATATTGCTATATATACGTTTGTTCCATTGCTTGCATTTTCGTATTGTCATGAAAAACGCGCCAGAGAGATATTTTCTATATATTGTACTACGTTCTCTGCAATGCTCCAAGCCCTGGCGACGAAATGCAGATTTTTTTGCTATTGAACTTTGATCGTTTCGGTTGGAAGCATTTTTTGCGAAATATCCTAAGCTCTTCACAAACTTCTCCATATGTCGTATATTGGTAATGGTAGAGTAAGCGTTCAAGCTTCTGAATGAGCTATCTATCCAGGTATACATAGAAAAATACTTTAATGGACGTTGAGCCACATACAATTTCATTCTCAGATGTTCAACCTGAAACGTTCCTCGCAGAATTGCTTGTCGTGCTCCAGACAGCAACGAGCCAGCCTGAGATATCGGTTGCACGCACTTCCTTGAAGATGCTTATTCTTGATGCCAACAAGGTGCAAGCGGATGCTATTGCGTCACTTGTGAATGCTGCTGGATATACTACCGTGACCGCCATAAATGCGCTGGATGCATTCACCCTTTTTCTCAAGGGTTCTTATATTCCGCTGGCAATTGTATTGGGCCAGGAGCGCGTACCGGATCCCCTATTCCTGCAAAGACTCTTGCAACAAACACTACAGAAGTATCATCTGAAGCCTCCCGTTGTGCGCCTGGTTCGCGAAACAACAAATGAAGATGTCTCCAGAAAGCCCTCACAATCGTTGCGACAGCCTTCACAGCCGTTGTTACCATTCTCGCCCTCGGACCATCCGCCACAAACAGGCAATATTGAACAGGTTGAGCGGGAAAAAATCATCCTTACCGGACAGACGACTGGCCGCTATCAGCTTGATACGCTGCTGGGAGGAGGGCTGCAAGGAAACGTCTACCGGGCATACGATCGTTTGCGTGAACAAGATATTGCGTTCAAGGCGATGCAAGTCAGTACAATGCCTTATTTCGTCATCCGCGTCTCCGCCGAAGATACAAACCTCTTTGAGCAAGAGTATGAAATGCTCGTCAAGCTGCATCATGAACACATTCTGGTCCCCCTCAATACTGGTAGATCGTATATTAGTGGGTCTTCATTTGTCTTTAAAACGATGCCCTATTTCCCTGAACGCTCTCTCGCCCTCTGGTTGTCGCGTCATGGACAGAAAGAATTTGCTCCTCAGGAGATTGCACCCATTATTCTACAGATAGCTGAAGCATTACAATGTGCACATGATAACCAGATTATATATCAAAATTTTAAATTCTCTAATTTTATGATTCGTAACCAGAGTAATGATCTGCGTAAATTGGATATCATGCTCTCAGACTTTTCTATTACGCAAGACGGTTCTTTTTTCTCAAACACTTCTGATGCTCTATCCTATGTGGCTCCTGAACGCTGGAATGGTCAGGTTCTTCCCGCGTCGGATCAATACGCGCTGGCCGCTATCGCATATGAATTACTGGCTGGTCGTCCTCCATTTCAAGGTGGGTCAGAATATGCTATGCGCTTCTTGCATCTGAACATGCAGCCGCAATTGCTCACGACGTTCAGGCCAAACCTCCTGCCAGCCATCAATCATGTGCTATTACGTGGCCTTGCCAAGCGACCAGAAGATCGTTTTCCTACCGTCACCGCCTTTGCCAAAGCTTTACAACGCTACGCTTAACAAGTAGGCTTTGTTCCCTTGACGCTACGAATAAATGCATGCTATATTTATATTCGCTTTTCAGGATTTTCAATCGGGTAGGGGCGTCACCTTGTGTGCGCCC
>JACDAE010000275.1 GCA_013695595.1 Ktedonobacteraceae bacterium
TCTACTCGATCAAGCGCTTCATGGGACGCAAATTTGATGATGCTGAAGTCGATCGTGACAAGCGCCTGATGCCCTACAAAGTGGTCCGTTCCAGCAATGGTGACGCCTGGGTAGAGGTACAGGGCAAGACATATAGCCCACCAGAGATCTCCGCAATGATTTTGCAGAAGCTGAAATCCGACTCGGAGGCCTACCTTGGTGAGCGTGTCACTCAGGCTGTAATCACCGTTCCGGCCTACTTCAACGATGCACAACGCCAGGCAACCAAAGATGCTGGCCGTATTGCTGGTCTTGAAGTGCTACGTATTATCAACGAGCCAACCGCCGCATCGCTGGCCTATGGACTTGATAAGAAAAAAGACGAGCGCATCTCGGTCTATGACCTTGGTGGAGGTACGTTCGATATCTCCATTCTGGAACTGGGCGATGGCGTTTTTGAAGTCAAAAGCACCAATGGTGATACCCACCTGGGTGGCGATGACTTTGACCAGCGCGTGATCAACTGGCTGGCCGATGAGTTCCGCCGCGAACAGGGTATCGACCTGCGCCAGGATCGTATGGCATTGCAGCGTTTGAAGGAAGCGGCTGAGAAAGCCAAGAAAGAACTGTCTAGCTCGATGCAGACAGAGGTCAACCTTCCCTTCATTACCGCCGATGCGAGTGGACCAAAGCACCTGACAATGGCGCTTTCACGTTCCAAGCTGGAGCAGTTGGTTGAAGATCTGGTCGAGAAATCACGCGGCCCGGTTATGAAAGCTCTCTCCGATGCAGGAGTACGCCCCGGCGAGGTTGACGAGGTAGTATTGGTCGGCGGTCAGACGCGTATGCCAGCCGTGCAGACAATGGTCCGGCGCATCTTTGATCGTGAGCCAAATCGTGGTGTGAACGCCGATGAAGTCGTTGCGATCGGTGCAGCCATCCAGGCCGGCGTTCTGACCGGTGATGTCAAAGACGTGCTACTGCTCGACGTAACTCCATTGTCGTTGGGTATTGAGACATTGGGCGGCGTCTTCACACGCTTAATCGAGCGCAACACCACCATTCCTACGCAGAAGAGCCAGGTCTTCTCGACGGCTAGCGATAGCCAGCCGAGTGTGGAGATCAACATCTTGCAGGGTGAGCGCGAATTTGCCAAGGACAACCGTTCGCTGGGTAGCTTTATCCTGGACGGTATTCCACCTGCCCCACGTGGCGTGCCACAGGTCGAAGTCACCTTCGACATCGATGCCAATGGTATCGTAAATGTCTCGGCACGTGACAAGGGTACAGGTCGTGAGCAGAAGATCACCATCGTCGCATCGAGCGGTCTCTCCAAGGACCAGATCGATAACATGGTGCGTGACGCCGAATCACACGCTGTCGACGACAAGAAGCGTAAAGAAGAGGTTGAAGAGCGTAACCTTGCCGATAGCGCAGCTTATCGCTCCGAGAAGAGCATCGCCGAACTGGGCGACAAGCTATCCTCTGAGCAGAAGAGCGAACTGGAGACAAAGATCGCTGATGTACGTGCGGCTCTTGCAACCGACGACGTTGCCCGTATTAAAGAGGCGCGTGAGTCTCTTGAGCAGTCTTTCCATAAAGTGAGCGAAGATATCTATCGCCAGGGGGCACCAGCAGGCGGACCGAGCGACTTCGGTGGACCTGAAGGTCCTGCACAAGGTGGTGGAGCTCCGGGTGGAGATGACACCATCGAGGGCGAATACAAGGAAATGTAGCTAATAGGAGATGAGGGCACCTGTGAATGGTGCCCTCCACTCTTTTCATTAGCCATATATCCTGCTTTGTCCTTTGCCCTTGCATATAGTTTGTATTGTAATGTAAGCTTGTAAACAGAGCATTTTAAAGTTCTAACGGTAAGTAAATTCAGTAGCGCGGATGAGATCGCGCCCTGTTTCTAAGCATAGAGGACAACCTGCCGATGGCCGCAAATAAACGAGACTATTATGAGATATTGGGCGTAGCGCGTACTGCGACAGATGATGAGATCAAAAAGTCGTTTCGTCGGCTCGCCAAGCAATACCACCCCGATGCAAATAAAGAGCAGGGAGCGGAAGCACGCTTTATTGAAATCAATGAAGCCTATGAGGTGTTAAGCGACCAGCAGAAGCGAGCAGCCTATGATCGTTACGGGCATGCTGGAGTTGGTGCTGGAGCGGCGGGAGCCGGCTTTAACGACTTCGGTGGCTTTAGTAGCATCAATGATCTCTTTGAGACGTTCTTCTCAGGGACAGCGGCGGGTGGAACACAGCGCCGTGGTGGAACGCAAAGAGGGGCCGACCTGCGTTATGAACTCACGATCACCTTTGAAGAGGCCATATTCGGTTGCCAGAAGGAGATCGAACTTCCGCGCTGGGAAACGTGTGGAACATGTCGCGGCAATGGTGCTCAACCAGGAACATCGACATCCCGCTGTTCTGCCTGTCAGGGAACCGGCGAGATTCGGCGTGTACAGCAATCGATCTTCGGCCAGTTTGTCAATGTCACGATGTGCGAGCGCTGCCGTGGTGAGGGTCGCGTCATCACAACCCCCTGTGAGAAGTGTCGTGGGCAGGGTCGTGTACGCAATAACCGTCGTGTTGTTGTTAACATCCCGGCTGGCGTCGATGATGGTATCAACGTCCGCGTCACAGGCGAAGGCGAAGTAAGTGCACGTGGTGGCACACCAGGAAACCTTTATGTCATTCTCTCAGTCAAGCCACACCCATTCTTCAAGCGCCAGGGCAACGATATTATCTACGAACTGCCGATCAGCTTCACCCAGGCCACCCTCGGCGACGAAGTTGAGGTACCGATCGTTGATAGTAAATCGACCGCTCTCAAGATCCCGGCTGGCACGCAGAGTGGCCGCTCGTTCCGCCTGAAAGGCATGGGCGTTCCTGTCGTACATAGCACTGCCCGTGGAGACCAGCATGTTATTGTCAAAGTCGTGACGCCAACCAACATCACGCCTGAACAAAAACATCTGCTCGAAGAGTTCGCACGTCTGGAAAAAGAGCAGAGCGAACAGGATGGCAAAAACATCTTCCGTAATCTGTTTGAAAAGACCAAAGATGTATTCCAATAAGAGATGCGTAAAAACATATGATGCCTGGTAGGGAAGCCATTTATAATTCCGTGATTAATAAACCCCACGGAATTATAAATGGCTTCCCTACCAGGCATTTACCAGATTTGTTCCATTTCTTCTATAACCGTATCGCATTTTTTACACGTCCGGCTTTTACCGCGACAGGCGCAATGCCCAGACCAAATTCGCCCCCCAAAGCCAGGTGATCGCTGGCGGCACTGCCAGGCAATCCTTCACCATCCGTCAAAACGTAACATGTTTCCAGGTGCTCTGCCATCTCTGGACTGGCGAACATGAAATCGATGCGACCCGCAGGTGAGGCGGCGGGACAGGTGAAACCACGCGCCTTAGGGTGAATGTGCCGATAACAATCGACATATCCAGCTTCGAGCAATAAGCGGATATTTCCACGTGGTACATAGAGGGAAGCTGCACTATTGAACAAGGCAGAAAGCAGTGGGTTGTTAGGAATAATGCGCAGGATAGGATTGAGGAAGCGCAATTTTGGCGGTACCACACCGTTGAGATAGGGGTGACCGTCATAATCACTCTTCTCCTTCTTTTCATTGTCAACACCTATCACATAGCGCACGAGAGCACTGGCCGTGAAATCATCGCCGGGGGCCAGCGAGTTGAAATCACCCATCAGGATATGTGGTATCCCTTGCGCACGCACGGGAGCAAGAACCTTCAGGATCTCCTGTACCTCGCGCATGCGAATGCCTCCTCCACCACGTCCTTTATTGAAAGAAGCCGACAGATGCGTGACAAAGACAGTAAATTGCTGTCCGTTCGTTTCCTCAACACATACCTCAAGTAGTGGTCGTTGTAGGCCAGGGCGAGGGTGAGTCTGTGTTCGTATCACTGGTAAGCGTGTGAGCAGAGCCAATCGATACCCACTGGCATGGCTGATTGGTGCTCCCATGATCAGTTGCATGCCGAGTTTGTCTGCAAGTTCCTCAACGACCTGTGGTTCCTGCTGCATGCGTGGATGGTTGGCCTCGACCAGCCCGACGATATCAGGGTTCGCTGAACGAATAATGGTTGCCAGTTGTTCCGTCCGGCGTGTATTATGATTGTCTCGTACATTATAGCCGCCCGCCAGTATGTTGTATGAAACGATTGTTGTCATATGTAATGCCTATCCTTTGAGATACGCGTTCTTCTATCCTCAGTCTCTAAACAGTATACAGCGGGCACCAATATGTATAGGACTATTGCTTCATTGCACCATCTCAGCCTTTTTTCTCTCGCCTGGGTTTTTTGAGACGCATCGTGAATTTCTCAAGCCAAGTTTAGATCGTGATGCGAAATACGCGTTGCCGCCAGCCCCTTTGCCGGATACCCCTGAAACGCGCCGTGATATGGGACCATTTAAGGCCAGCGCCTGGGATTTAGATCAGGGTATTGGTTCGGTATTGGATGCGCTGGATGCCAATGGGCTCAGTGAGAATACGCTAGTGATCTGCACAACCGATCATGGTATTGCATTTCCGCGCATGAAGGGTAATCTCACCGATCATGGCATCGGCGTTATATTGATTATGCGTGGACCGGGAGGCTCTACAGGCGGGAAAGTGTATGATGCACTCGTCTCACATATTGACATTTATCCTACTATCTGCGACATGCTAGCAATCGAGCATCCTTCCTGGTTGCAAGGAACGTCTCTTTTGCCTATAGTACATGATGAAATTGAAGAAGTACATGATGCTATCTTCGCTGAGGTTACATATCACACCGCATATGAACCCCAACGTGCAGTGCGTACCAGGCGCTGGAAGTATATTCGGCGTTTCGATCATCACCTCGGCCCTGTGCTCCCCAATTGCGACGACAGTCCAAGCAAGGATGTTCTCATGGATTATGGGTGGAGAGAGCGTTCACGCCCCCTGGAGCAACTGTACGACTTAATTTTCGATCCCAACGAAGCCCACAATATAGCCAACGACTTATCTGTCGCAGTTATCCTTGAAGAGATGCGCATGCGCCTGGACGATTGGATGGTATAGACCAATGATCCCTTGTTACATGGCCCTGTTCCATCTCCACATGGCACAGAACTCAATGATCCGGACCAGATGTCCGCTTCTTATCCCACGAGATTTATCTTGGAGGCGTATAGGCGTAGGGACGCTCTAATACTCTTTAAAAATTTGATGTGGATATCACTATGATGAACCAAACAGAATCAGGGTAGGGAAACCATTCATTATTCCTTGGCCTCTCATCGGCCGAGGAATAATGAATGGTTTCCCTACCCTGATCATAGCTTCCCACAATATAGGTATCCTGATTAAATTTTTAAAGAGTATAAGATGGTCCCTACAGATGGTTCCTACGTTTTGTGTATATTATTCGATGGCGGCGTCTGGTGCGGGTCGTTGCCAGCCACCTTCAAAGACAAATTCGTCGATTGGTTTACGGGTACGAGGAGCCAGTTCGCGCTCATGTAACGCTTCGGGGAGCTGATCAAGCGTACCTGGATAGCCCAGTGCAATCATCACGATTGGCTCATAACCTTCAGGAAGATTGAGTTCGGCTTTTGCCCTGTCTTTATCAAATCCACCCATTGGATGCGTTACCAGACCTGATGCAACGGCCTGGGTCAACAGATTGGCTGTTGCCATGCCTGTATCGTAAAAACTGATATACTCTGATCCGGGTCGTGGATAAAGCTGTGCAACGACCAGGACAAGCACTGGCGCGGTTTTGGTCCAGATTGCGTTGCGTTCCCACAGCAGAGAGGTGAAGCGTGCATAATCTTCAGTGTTCTCTTTAGTGGCAAAAAGGAAGTTCCAGGGCTGTTGATTGCCCCCTGAAGCTGCCCATCGTGCCGCCTCAAATAGGCTATGTAGGGACTCACGTTCGACGGATTTACCTGCAAAAGAGCGTGGGCTCCAACGCTCGCTAATCAATTCGTGTATCGGATGCTGCGCCTCTGCTGGTTTGCGGAGAGTATCGTTACTAATCACTATTCAAAATTTCCTTTCCGGAAGATACTTTTATTTTGTTAGTAACATTGTAACCGATAGGGAATGAAAAGTCAAACTCAATAGTATGGACATGTAACACGGGTTTGTAAATGGTACTCCTACACCATGGGCATGATTTGTAGAAATTTGTGTCTTTTCTATAATTATGCCCATGGTGTAGGGGTACCATTTACAAACCCGTGGTGCGGATGTAATTACGTTTGACAGAACTACCTATTGCCAGGCAACACGCTCCAGCAGGTAGGCAGGTAGTGCGTCGATGGCGATGCGTTCTTGTGTCATTTTGTCACGTTCGCGCACGGTAACGGTCTGGTCTTCTAAAGTCTGGAAATCGACTGTGACGCAGTAAGGCGTACCGATCTCGTCCTGGCGGCGATAGCGGCGACCGATTGCGCCGATCTCGTCATATTGAGATACCATCATGCGTTGCAGGCGCTTATGGATGCCCTTTGCCGTTGATGTGAGTTCCTCTTTATTTTTCTGCAAGGGGAAAACCGCGACCTTGACTGGCGCGAGCATAGGATGCAGGCGTAGGACGGTACGAGGCTCTTTGCCATTTGGATCGGGTTCCTCTTCGTAGGCGTCCAGGAGCAGATTAAGGAATGTGCGATCCACGCCGCCTGAAGTCTCAACGATCCAGGGAATGTAGCGCTCTTTGGTCTCAGGATCGGTGTAGCTAAGATCCTGACCGCTATACTGGCTGTGGCGCGAGAGATCCCAGTCCTGACGCCAGTGTATGCCTTCCCATTCCTGCCAGCCGAGCACTGTACGGTATTCGATATCGTATGCCTGTTTCGCATAGTGGGCAAGTTCGTCCGGGCCGTGTTCGCGGAAGTGAAGACGATCTTTGTGGTTGATGATGCTTTTATACCACTCGAAGCGAAACTCTTTCCAGTAGTCGAACCATTTTTGCATCTCATTGGGGTGGACAAAGAATTGTAGATCCCATTGCTCAAACTCGCGCTGGCGGAACAAGAAATTGCCTGGCGTGACCTCGTTGCGATAGGCCTTCCCGATCTGACAGATGCCGAATGGGATCTGCATACGAGAAGATTTCAGCACGTTATCGTAGTCCAGGTAAATGTTCTGGCAGGCCTCACCGCGCAGGTAGGTCTTCATGCGGTCGCCCTCAACCACGCCCAGATAGGTCTCCATGAGCAGGTTGAACGTGCGTGGCTCCGTCAGTTCGCCGCCACAGTTGGGGCATTTATTCTGCTCCACATTTTCAGGAGCCAGGTGATCAATGCGAAAGCGACGTTTGCATTTTTTGCAGTCTACCAGACGGTCAACAAAGTTTTCGACGTGGCCGCTAGCCTCCCATACGCGTGGATGAGTGATTGTTGCGCCTTCGATGCCGACCACGTTATCGTGATTCTGTACCATTGACCACCACCAGTAGCGTCGAATATTATTGCGAAATTCAACACCCAGAGGGCCAAAGTCATAGATGCCTGCCACGCCGCCATAGATCTCAGAATTGGGGTAGACGAAACCGCGCCGTTTGCTGAGCGCGACGACCTTATCGATGGGAACCAGAGGAGTGTCCTGCACTTCGGGTGCCTGTTCTGTTTGTGTCATGAGTGGTTTTTCCTCTCCACATAAAAATGCCCCAGGCGTATACTACGCCCAGGGACGAATATCGCTGACAGAGAAACCTGGGGCTTATAATGTCAGATAGCGATATGCGCGGTTCCACCCTGCTTCTTCACTGGAAAAAGTGAAGCCACTCTTATGTATGTCCAACTCCGAAGCGCCCTTCACCTGTTGCTGATTGCCGACCTTGCACCGCTCGTCGGCTCGCTGGTATCGCTGACAGGTTACTCTTCTTCATCAACGTTGGGTATATTTTATTGATTCCGTGCTCAGTATAACGGAGATGGGAAAAAGATGCAAGCCTCTACTTTTTCTCTCGTTGTGCCGCTTTTTCCCATAATATTGGTACGATGATCGAAATGGTTGTAAATGCTGCCACGGCTACTGATGTCCAACCTATCATTTTGGGGACGGGTGACTTTTTGCTCATTTTCCAGCTCCTTATTGGTGAAACGTATCTCTTTTATCATGTACGAATGAGCCGTTCAAAAGATGCAGCGGGCTTATAAATCGCGCCCCTACACCAGTATTGGGAAAGGATGCCAGATTGGGTAGCTATCATGTTGCCAACGTTGGTGTAGGGGCGCAGTTCACAAGCCCGGTTCGTTCTATTGGTGATTGTGAGCTTGAATGAATGCCTGAACGCGCTGCCAGGCGTCGGTTGAAGCCGCCGCGTAATCAGTTGCCCGACGATCAAAGAAGCTGTGTGGCGCATCTGGATAGATGATAATCTCATGCCCGACACCCGCCTGATCCAGCTTTTCATCCAGGGATTGCACATCGCTGGCAGGAATGCCAGGATCAGCCCCACCGAAAAGTCCTAGTACCGGGCAGGAGATGTTCACTGCCAGATCAAGGATGCTCCCTGTACTGCCAGACATAACTCTGCTCAATCCTGCATAGAAGCCGATGGCACCGGCCTGACCAAAGCTCTGGGTTGCGGTGAGGAGCGAGATGCTCCCACCCAGGCAGAAGCCGATTGTAAAGATGGGGGCGTCATTCTTGTCCTTCCGCAGATAAGCCAGTCCAGCAGTCACATCGCTAAAAATGGTCTGAACATCGAGTTGCTGTACATGCGGCCAGAATTCAAATGCATCGTTGCGCTCGGTCAATCCTGCCGTGCGACCAAAATAATCTATGGCAAGCGCACGGACTCCTGTTTCAGCGAAACGTAAGGCCAGCTCTTTATAAAATTGATGCAATCCACGCACGTCGGGTAATATGAGCATCTGCGTGCCCGTTGGATGTTCCGGTTGGGCAGCATATGCGGCGAAACGATTACCATCAGTTGCTTCCAGGACAAACTCTTCGCCCCTGGCAGTTCCATTCGCTCCGGGCGGCAATGGTGGGCGGGCATTATCGTCATAACACATTGATGATGTCTCCTTTTTGCAGCAAGGGAAGTTCCCTTCGACATAATTATAACGATCTGACCGAAGATATGCCAACCGAACGTGTAGGTATGAGAGCTAATGTAGGATCAGATCGCGCCGGTTCAGCAAGAAATTTGCCAGGAACGCCAGCACTATAGTATATCCGATGGTCACGAGCACCATGCCAAAGCTATAGATGTCGAAAGCACCTCCTGTACCGAGGCTGTAGCAGACGGTGATAGGTATTAAAGGCAGGTGTACTATCGAGAGATATTGAGCGACGATATTGATGGTTGTGTTGGAATAGAGCATCGCTACACACCAGAGCAGGAAGATAATCTGAAGCAAGCGTGTGGCAAGAGGGCGGTAGAGAACGATGGTCAGCAGGGCAACGAAGATGGTATTAAGTAAGAGTCCAATCGCACCAGGAAGCATGTTACTAAAGGTTGCGCCCTGGATGCCGAAGGAGGGAGTATGTCTATGAAAACCCAGTGCCAGAAGGAGCGTAAGTAAAAAAGACGGCACACGTAAAAAGGCCGTTGCTATAATTAATCCTCCGATATACGCTGAACGGGAAGAGAGTCGTGAGAGCGGAAGATACATGCGGGCCGTCATTGCCCTCTGGGTCATTACAATAGTACTAAGTACCGCGAGGGCTGAGAGTGCCTCATTCATCGTGCCATAGAAATAGGCCACATCTCCACCAAATTCATAGAAGAAGGCGGCGTATAGGAACCAGATAAAGACGATATCACCTAAAATCCAGCCACTACGGATATGACTTTTGAGCATGAAGCGTGCTATTGTCAGCGTGGGAGAACGCCACAGAGAGGTGAAAGAAAAAGTCGCTTGCGCTTGAAGAGGCGAACTACTCATTGTTGGCCTCCTTTGGCTGCAATGCTGATCTCTGGTTGAACTTTTGCCTCAGTATTTCCGTCCTGTGTTGTTGACACATAGACCTCCTCAAGTGTTTTGCTAACCGGATTGAGCGAAACAATAGGAATATTGGCGGCAAGTAGCGCTGACATAATGTGTCGCTGGGCCGTGTCAACGATGCGTACCAGATTCCCTTGAGCTTCTATTATATGCTCACTCAATTGCAAACGGGTTGCCACATCAGCCGCCGATTGATCAGGGGCAAGCATAATCTCAACGATGCCCTGGGAGTGCAGCAGGTCATCAACCTTTCCATGGAGAAGCAGCGTTCCACGGCGTAGAATACCTACGGTATCGCAGAGCACTTCGATCTCTGTAAGATAATGTGAACAGATCAGCAGCGTTTTGCCTTCTTTCCGTAAAGAAGCAAGTATCTGGCGTACTTCCCATTGACTGTGTGGATCAAGCCCGCTGGTGGGTTCGTCCAGGATGAGAAGATCTGGATTGGTCAATATGGCTTGGGCGATTGCCAGGCGTTGCAGCATGCCTTTTGAATAGGTGCCGAGGGGGCGGTCAGCGGCCTCTGTTAAGTTGACGCGGTCGAGTAGTTGAGAGACATTGGAGGTATTCGCATTGTTCCACAGGCCAGAAAGTTGTGCCAGGTAGGTGAGATATGCGCGTCCAGTGAAGCGTGTTTCAAAGATGGGTCGTTCGTGAACGTAGCCGATGCGTGGATGTGCGCGTGATACGTGAGTTTCGCCCAGGACACGGATGCTGCCAGAGGTGGGGTAGATGAATCCCATAATGATGCGTACCAGTGTTGATTTGCCAGCGCCGTTTTCGCCGAGCAGGCCGAACGAAGTACCTTCATTGATGTTTAGTGTAAGGTTGCGCAAGGCGGTGACGCGCCTACTATAGGTTTTAGTCAGATCGATGCATTCAATGACGGACATACTATCTTTCCTTACTTTTCGCAAGTATTCTTCAATCTGAAGTGTATCTCATTTTGTGGAAGTCAGGCAAACAATGTAACAAAGGTAATAGAAAGTAGTGTCATGTTCCAATTGACCAGAAACATCAATTCGTGCTATCATAGCCCAACGCAAATGAATTTAAAGGACATAATTTAGAGTAGCGTCTATGCAAAATATTGTACCGGGCGCTTTACAACGTCTAAGGGCTGCAGACATTATCCATATGGCGGGATTAGGGGTGGCGGCGGCAGGACAAGAATATTGTCGTTCTGGTGCGGTCCACGCTACGCAGCGCGATGGAGCGCGGCTTGCGGGCATTGTGGAGATCCCTCATAATACGATCTCTTCTGCTGAGATGCCGACAGCAGAGGTGCGTCAGTATTCTGTTGACATCGAGGTACAGAGCGCATCCTCATGGGTTGGAAACTGCCAATGCGGGCAGAGTACCTCTGTGACACTCTGTATGCATGCGGCTGCCCTTTTATACCAATGGTTGGCACATCCAGTTGCATTTGTCTCAACTGTCACTAAGAAGCAGGAGTCAGATTCTGGCAATGAGGAGGCGAAAGCTTTGGAGCCTACTCCAAAACCTGATAATGCGTCAGCTTTTACAAAACCGTCAGGCGTAGTACGGAATCCCGTACCCGCTGGCGGCTTACAAGATATTCTCACGCAACTCGGTCTGAGCGAATTGCGCGGTATTGCCCGTGAATATGAGATTATCACCATTGGCATGAACAAATTACAACTGGTGGAAGCCATCAGGGATGTTCTTAATCAACCTGAGGCCGTACGCAAGGTAGCATCCACGTTGGAGAAGCCACAGCGTCAGTTGCTGGCCGCCCTGACCCTTGCTGGTGGTTCGATGACTGATGATGAATTGCGTGGCCTGTTCGAGCGTTTCTCATTGGGCCAGCCAGGACAATTACAAAGTGTCCTTTTGATTTTGCAGGGAAGAGCATTGCTATTTCGTACCAGCTTGAGTAATACATCTCAGCAGCGTACTGGCCTGGGTGGCTCTTTACTTGATATCGGCTGGTATGTACCTATGGAAGTGCGTGCAGCACTGCGTGTCATGGTCCCTATAACTCCCTTTACCATAAAACCAGATAGTGAAGGCGGCGAAGTTCCCCACACTGAAGAGCGTGAACCATATAGCTTGTTGGCCGATCTGTTGCTCGTGGTCCGCATATTAGATGGCTATCATTTAACTTCCACGGACGAATGGCGGGAGCGTAGTACTGCGGCCCGTGCAGAGACATTCGCGTTCACTCGTTCCAGCATACCACTTTCGGTTGACGGGTCCGTACCTGTGCCCTCTCCCGATGATATGCCTTCGGAGGCGTTGCTCGCTGCTACCCGTTCCTCCTTTGAACGCTCGCCGGCCTTTCTACGCTTTGCTATCCAATTGTTGCGCCTGGCTGATATTCTTCATAAAGATGATAGTGGCACGTCTTACCTGCGTGCGCTGCCTAATGCTGCTCAATTGCTACTCGGTCCCACGCGTAAAGATGCTATGCGAGACCTGTTCGAGTTATGGTTAACACAATCTTCTTACTCAGAATTATATGATTTACGGGAGGATGGCCTGCGTTTGCGCTGTCGTGCTACCTCCCTCAATATTCCTATATTACGCCCAAAAGAACTGGATGAGGAGAACAGCGAGGCGCGAGCCGCATTGATTGCTCTATTAGCTCAAGCCCCCCTCAATCAGTGGATCAATTTTACCGCCTTTGCACGTTTTGTCTATCGCCTGCATCCGACATTTTTGCAGAAAAGGCAACGCCTGTTCACCTCTCCACACTGGTGGCTAGAGCTGGAAGAGGGTCACCCATTACGACCATTACAACTGGGCGATTGGCTTCACGCCGAAATCTACTATCTGGCGCGTTTTCTTTATGGACCACTGCACTGGTGGGGGATCTGCGATACTTCTCTGGCTCCCGATGGACGGTTGCTCGCTTTTCGTCTTACTCCACTGGCAGGATGGTTGCTAAATGGCGTAGAATTAGACGAAGAGTTTCCAACGCAGAATTACCCGGATCTCGCCAATCCGTTACAGATACTAGACGGTGAAGCTCTGCTCGTCTCTAGTTCTTCGGCTGCATGGCCGCTTATTGAAATGCTGGAGATGTTTACAGAAGCAGTGGGAGTGCGCAATGGCTGCCTGTGTTATCGTCTTACTCCAAAGGCGCTTGGTGATGCATTGAGTCGGGGGAAACGCCCAGCGGACCTGCTGGCCCTGCTTCGGTACAATGTCTCCCAGCAGCATTCGGATGGAACAGAGCATGCATTAGCACCAGTCATGGCACAGCTTGAACGCTGGGTTGCCAGTTATGGGCGCGTTCGTATCTATACAGGGGTAACATTGTTAGGTACAGCAGATGCAACGGTGATGCGTGAACTTTCCTTAACGACAGCACTGGATGAACAGATTGTGCGTACTGTCCATCCTACATTATACATACTGAAAAAGACGGGAAGCGAGCGCATTCTCGATGATCTCAAACGGCGTGGACAATCACCTCTTGTCCATGATGAGGAACTGTATGGAACAGAGTGACCTTGATTTGCTGCAGACCGTGCCTCCTTATCATCTGCAAGTAGTAGCAAAAGCGCGGCATGTACAACCCCTGCCAAAGACACCAGGCGGCTCTTCATCCTCTGGTACTCCTTCAACCATCTCTTCCAATCCCTTAAATACCATAGAAATTGCTCAATCCATCTTTGATGCTGCATCTATCCAGGAGGCGCTTCCCTCGTTGAATGAGATTGAGAAAATCATCTTGCGCGAACTGGTTCTGTGTGGGGGACGTGCGAACAGCCGTGATCTTGCTCTATATCTTACCTATGAAGGCATACTGGCACCTGTTAAAAAAGATGAGGTCGAGGTTAATTATGAAGTATTGGGCTTATCGCCTGTGGTACCTAGAGGGGTACAGCCTGGCTCGACGCTGCAATATCCTCCAGCACATCCCCATGGTCTCTTCGAGCTAGCGCTCCGCCATCTTCTCCTGCTTGGTTTACTTTTCTGGGGGCGGCAGACAAACTTTGCTGGACGCGATTATACAAGCGGCATCCATGATGGTGTATTGATTGTGCCACCTTCAGTAAGGGAAGTTGTGCGTGCCACACTAGAAATGGATGAGGACCAGATAGCTTCTCATATTGGTGAGGATGTTGGAGATGGGGTACGCGCATTTCAGCGTACGCTTTATCTGTACTGGTCCATGGTGGCGAGCATGCGCGAAGGTCTGTCACTGGTTCACAATGGGTTGCTCTCTCGTTCCGCCCTACGTCACGTTACCGAGCATATGAGCAATAAAGTCCATAGTGATCAGGCACGTTCAGAGAGCGATGTTCCGCGCTTATTATTCATTCGGC
Organism: Ktedonobacteraceae bacterium; assembly: GCA_013695595.1. Lineage (GTDB taxonomy): Bacteria > Chloroflexota > Ktedonobacteria > Ktedonobacterales > Ktedonobacteraceae > JACDAE01. Next base: position 14,264 of record JACDAE010000275.1, read on the forward strand.
AGCTCATGCTAAAGTTAGGACTGCTACAAGAACGTCGTGGCACAATCTATGCCGCTCCTGCTGAAGCTTTCTTTTCTCTCTCGTTGCTCGAACGTGCTCGCCGCTGCTACCATTTATATCTGGAAACGCCACTCTGGGATGAATTGCTCTACCTGCCTGAGGTAAATGTACGTCCCGGACCTGGTCTGTTGGATGCTGCTCATGAAGAAGTGATTCATTCGCGCCAGGCTGTAATGGAGCGTGTAACGCATGAAAGCTTTGGGATCTGGCATGAAATCTCAGCTTTTATCGCACGCACGAAGTTGTATATTCCTTACCTGCTTTTTCCCCGTCAGTATGGATCACGCGCTGAACGCTATTCGAGCAGCAGTAATCCTTATGGTTGGGATTTCCGCTTGCGACGTGGCTGGCTCACGCATCGCGAGGGTTGGCATATGGTCGAGGGAGGATTTGTACGTACCGTCCTGGTAGGGCCCCTCCACTGGCAGGGCATAATAGATCTGGATCGTGAGGATCATCCCGGTATGTTCCGCCTTTTACCGGGGGCTGCAAGTATTATTAGCTCAGAGGCCCCTGCAAGCGAGGAGATTCCCTGGGGACGCTTGATTGTCCAGCCTAACTTTGAACTGGTCGCCCTGGCACCAGTTTCAGAGGCGCTACTGGTAAGCCTGGATCGTTTTGCTGAGCGTGTGAGTCTGGAACATATTGCACAATATCGTCTGACAAAAGCAAGTGTTACGCGTGCCATTCAGGCTGGCCTGCATGCTGAAACGATTCAATCTCAGTTAGAGCGTGCGGTAGGAGGGGAGATCCCTCAGAATGTGCGCTATTCATTGCAGGAGTGGGAGCGGCAGGCGCGTCGCGTCGAGGTCTGGCAAGGGTCTACAATGATCGAAGTAGAAGATGGCAGCCTGTTAGATGCGTTGTTTGCCGATCAGGAGATACGCACGCTTTTTGGCCGCCGTCTCTCGCCCTTGTTAGCCGAGGTTGCCCCATACCAACTCCCCGCTGTGCAAGAAATACTTTGGCAGCGTGATTATCTGCCAGCTATTACGGAGGCATCATTTAAGGATGGCGCTATGGAGAGCAGCCGCCTCTCTGCCCGTGAACCACAATGGCGCTTGCATGATGATGGACTTCTACAATCTTTTTATGCTGTCCCCGATCTCTATTTAGTTGCGGAAGTTGAACGTTTCAGTGAGCTGAACGAAGCGATTGGTTGGTATCAGATTACTTCTGCATCATTGCGAAGAGCTCTAGAGAATGGCCTGGAACTGGCCTATATTCTCCGCTTTTTGCAGCAGTATTGTGAGGGTGGCATTCCTGGCTCCTTGCTTATTCGCCTCAAGTTATGGGGGAATGGATATGGGGAAAAGCAGGATATCCAGGTTGAGTATGCTCCAATGTTGCGTCTCTCTCCCCAGGTCCTGCAAGATCTGCAAGCTGATGAAGAGCTTAAAATGTTGCTTGGTGGCGAGGTGGAGCAACAAAGCCGTCTGGTACATATCGATACTCAGAACCTGGAGCGTGTGATAGAGCTGTTGCGTGAACGGGGTTTTGATATTGGTGGCTAACGAAAATCCTGTGGGATAACCTGTTGACAAATCGCCAGAGGTATGATATTTTAATAGCGCGAACGGAGTGAACGAAAGTAACAAAGATCGCATGCATAATGGCATTAGCGGGAGTGGCTCAGTGGTAGAGCATCTCCTTGCCAAGGAGAAAGTCGCGGGTTCGATCCCCGTCTCCCGCTCCCCCTCTTTTCAAAGCGGCGACGTCGCCAAGTGGTAAGGCACGGCTCTGCAAAAGCTGCACCAGCGGTTCGAATCCGCTCGTCGCCTCCCTATAGAGACGTGATATTGGTCACGTCTCTTTTGATCTATCAGGATACCCACATGCGTCAGCAGCGAAGCTACTCCACCGAAGCTATTATTCTCAAACATACCGATCTGGGTGAAGCCGATCGGATACTTACGTTGTTCACTCCACATAAAGGCAAGATGCGCCTGATTGCAAAGGGCGTGCGTCGTCCCACAAGTAAAAAAACGGGTCACCTGGAAATTTTATGTCATACACAGCTCCAGGTAGCCCTGGGACGCAATCTTGATATGATCACCCAGGCGCAGAGTATCGAGGGCTTTCCCCATCTGCGCACCGAACTCTGGCACATGACGTGCGGCTTCTACCTGGCCGAGCTGATTGAACGTTTTATCGAGGATGATACGGTCCACCTGGATGTCTATAATCTCTTCCTTGAAGCCTTGCGTTGCCTCGATGTTGATGCGCAAGAATTACATCAGCGGCGTGCGCAAGGAGATTATGTAGAGAATATGCAGGCGCGGGATCGCACGCGGCTCCTGCTCCGTTATTTTGAGGTCTCTCTGCTTGCGTATGTGGGATATGAGCCAGTGTTGCGCACCTGTGCTCATTGTAACAAAGAATTGCGACCAGAGGAGAACGGCTTCACGCCCGCGCTAGGGGGGGCGCTCTGCCCTGATTGTTCGCATCTCTGGGCGCAATCGCTCTCTATGAATGCCCTCAAGGTATTGCGTCTGCTGCAACGTACCGATTGGGCGCACGTGCCGTTATTTCATCTCGATGCACGCCTACAGACTGAAATTGAAAACGCCATGCATGGATTGTTGCGCTTTCACCTGGAGCGCGACCTGAAGTCATGGAGCTTCCTGGAGATGTTGCGTTAAAGAACAGTATGCAAGAAGCCCGCGTTGATGTTAATGTTTCTTGTTGATATTAATGTTTCTTAAAGTACGTGTGATCCCCTCCAGAATTGCTGTTGTGGAAGGAGGAACTATCGCCTCCAGAAGAGCCATTACTGTATGCATCTGTACAATCGCTATAGCCTTGCTTAAAGGCATGTTTATAAGCTTCGCTGTAGCCTTGATCGTAGGGGGAGGATGCTATTTTATGAAAGCCCTTATGGTCTTGCACGCAGGCATTGTACCCATCCTGATATCCATCCTCGTGGCCCTGGATGTGCCCTTCATTCCGTTGGCTTCGGCAGTATTCGTATCCAGCATTATAGCCTTCGCTATAGCCGTCCCCTTCATCGAATGCGTCGGAGGGCTGATGATGCTGCTGGCAATCGTAATAGCCACCCTGATAACCCTGCCTGTAGTTGTGGCTGTAGTCGCCATGATAATAATGATGGTGATAGTCGTGATAGTGATGGTAATCGTGGTAGTCTGGCGAATACCCACCGGTTCGTGTGGCAGCGAGAACCTGATGAGGGGCGCTGCCTATGACAATGAAGGCACTTACGAGCAAGGTTGCAAGTACAACGGTACGCAAGATACGGCACATAAAAAATCTCCTTTTGACCTGAAAAGCATTTTTAGAAAACATAGAAGTCTGTGACCTACGTGGAATAGAGATACCTGCTTTGGCGCTACGTGAGAAACTGTTCATGTATAGAATAGAGAGGGGAAGAAATGATATTTGTCGATGTGATATTCGTTTATATGTGGTAGGCTAAGTACAGTATTTTATGGTATGATAACTGGAAGAGTTTTGTTATAAAATCTATCGAGAGGGCAGAGATGGATTCCGTTAAGCTCATCCTCGCGGCTCTACAAGTTACCTCAACAGCGGGTAACCTGGCAGTAAAGAATGATGTTGTAAAAGATGCTTATGTGAGCTTGAGAGATCATATACAGCAGAAATTTGTAGGTAAACCGGAAGCGGAGTTGGCTCTCAGCGAATATGAAACTGACCCGGAGACATGGGAGGCTCCCCTCAAGAAGGCTCTGATGCAGGTGCAGGCCGATCAGGATGCCCAAGTTATGGAAGCTGTACTATACATTATGAAGTTTATGCAGCCCCGGCAAACATCATGGGGTGTCGCGTACAATGCCCTCAATAGTGGTGGAACACCAGGTCTTGCTATTGGAGACTATCAAAGTATCGCTGTCCATTCTGGAGATGATGAGGATGATAAATAAACGGTAAGAAAGCTTACTCCTCTTCTCATCTTACGCATGCCCTCTTTTGTTGACCTCATTTTCTAACTGGATGGCTTCAGTTTTGTGGCCGGTCTGGCGTAAGAGTGCCGCATAGTTTTTTAAGATTTTAGTTGTGTAAGGATGCCCGGTTCCTAGCACCTGTTGAAATATCATTAATGCCTGTTGGTAGAGGGGGCCTGCCTCCTGGTATTTGCCTTGATGATGATAAAGACTGGCGAGATTATTGAGGCTAATAGCGGTATTGGGATGGCCCTCCCCTAGCATTTCTTCGCGGATGGCAAGTGCTCGTTTCAGGAGTGTCTCAGCTTCCTGATATTTGCCCTGGCTCTGGTAGAGGTTCGCGAGATTATTGAGGCTAATAGCGGTATTGGGATGGCCCTCCCCTAACATTTCTTCGCGGATGGCAAGCGCCCGTTTCAGGAGTGTCTCAGCTTCCTGATATTTGTCCTGGCTCTGGTAGAGGTTCGCCAGATTGTTCAAGCTGGTAGCCGTATCGGGGTAGTGAGAGCCGAGTCTCTCCTCAAAAATAGCGAGAGAGCGTTGGTAGAGGGGTTCAGCCTCTTGATATTTGCCTTGATTTTGATAAAGTAAAGCGAGATTGTTCAAGCTAGTGGCGGTGTCGGGGTGATGGGAACCAAGTCTCTCCTCAAAAATAGCGAGAGAGCGTTGGTAGAGGGGTTCAGCCTCTTGATATTTGCCTTGATTTTGATAAAGTAAAGCGAGGTTATTGAGACTTTGAGCGGTATCTGGATTATCTAAGCCCAATACCTGTTCTTTGATAAATAATGCTTTCTTGAGGAGAGACTCTGCTTCAGAGTAAAGAGCACGGTCCTGCTCGTAGATGCCAGTCTTGCCGAGCAGGCTGGCAGCTTCTGCAAAGAAGAGGTTATATTGCTCAATAAGCTCAGCACATGTGATTGCTTGTGAGAGATAGCGCTGGCATTGTGGCCAGGTTTCTACAATAGGCAGTGGGAAGATCTGGCTAACCGCACGAACCGCACGTTCAGCCCATTGCATCTGTGTTCCCTCGTCCATGTTATCTTTCAGGACCGCTTGCACTAAACGATGGAGTGAGAGAGAATTTTCAGCCGAATTACGATGGACGAGAGAATATTTCAGGAGGGTAGTGATCGCCTCATCAAGAGCCAATGGATCTGTAGCGATGGGCGCAAGAAGCGGGCCGAGCAGTGCGGCACTGGTGGAAAAAAGTTCTTCTGGGATAGCATCGGGATGCAGAAAGGCACAGAAGCTGAGTAGCTGCATAGCGGCGGAGTTGTTCCGCTCCACTAATGCGAAGGCAAGCGTCAGGGTGGTTGTTACAGGTTCTGGATGATCGGCAGGCATCGTGCCCCTTCTTTGCAATAAGGAGACCCGATGTCGACGATAGAGTTTGAGATATGCGGCAAGGTCACATCCTGTCTCGTCAATATAGGCTCCAGCCTGATCCACTGCGAGTGGTAGCCCATCTAAATCTCTTGAGAGATCACGAGCCAGTGCAACCTCGTTGGGTGATGCTTGCTCCAGTGATGCGTCGAGAGATAAAAGACCGGCTCGATGTAATAGGAAAAGAGCACTTTGATGTATGTCCAAAACGCCAATTTTGATTGTTTGTGCCAGAAATCCTGTGGTGACTGCATGTGTTGTGAGAAGTATATGTCCACTCGTACCGGTTGGCAAAAATTCTTCTATCATTGCCAGATCGTTTGCATTATCCAGAATAAGGAGCCAATGGCTATATATACGTAGCCATTGATGGACGGACTTCACTAATTGAAGTTGGTCTTGCTTCTCCTTTTCTGGTAGTTTCAAAAGATCGGCGATACTGGTAAAACTCGACAATAATGACTCGCGTGTATCGGCCTGTATCCAGAATACGGCTTGATATTTCTGTTGGTAACGGTAGGCATATTCTACTGCCGTCTGCGTTTTTCCGATGCCGCCAAGTCCGCTAATTGCATATGATTGGGAAAGGGCCGCCGTCTGTCCTGTTTGCAGTGCATTTGCCAGCTTTTTCAGAACCTGTTCTCTTCCTGTGAAGAATGGATTGCGATGATAGGGAACGGTCCAGATCGGAAAGAGACTGGTGGCGGTCTCATTGCGACTGATGCTACTGAGATCGGGTCGCTGAATGGTCACTTGTACCAGTCCACCCGGAAGGTTTTTTATTTCCGGCAAGGCTAGTCCATATTTCTCAAATTCCTCGCGCACAATCTGGAAACCGAGTGCATTTCCCTCTGCCCATTTTTGTGTAGTGAGAATCCGGAGCAGCCTGGAATTACGCGGATGCGATTCGCTATAAGCGAAAGGAGGATCACAGGCTATGATAGCTGGATCTAATTGGCCTGGGTTTGTAATAATAACCTGTTTCGGAGTAATTTTAATATGGATACTTTCATTGGCCTTATAATCTCGATGCACAAGGGCGTTGACGATCAATTCTCGTAGAGCTCTTTCCGGTATTTCGCTGCGTTCGGTCCGTTCGCCGGAACCAATATTCGCGGCAATTTTTTCTAGTCGATTGAGGAGCCATATCTCTGCCATTTTTGCCTGATCGGCGAGTGAACCTTCTAAATCCCCTGAAGTGTATTCGTTGCTGCCAGAACTACTGGCAAATACACGAATAAAGGCTGAGGAAAGGTAACGACTTGGTATAGGATGAAACGCCAGTACAGCCTCGCGCCGTGGCATACCAGTTCCCGAAGTCAGCCCGAGATGTCGACACAATTCCAGGATATTGTGTATGGGCAGTTTCTCATAGTCATGTTGTTTTTGCGCATACTCCAGCAATTTCGTACGGTCGAAGTCCTCAATACTGGCACCAAAACAATACTGCCGCAGGTATTCTTCCTGTTCATGGGTTGCAAATTCTTCGTGTTGCTTCAGCTCATCATGTTTATCTGCTAGTGTTTTACGTCTGCGGGAAGTAAACCAGATTTCATCATCCGGACCCTCTTTCTCTCCAAATAAGCGTGGAAGTGGGATCTGTTCGGTTGTGGATAATGTCTGGTTAACCTGACCTTGTGCCTGCATTACCCAACGCCATATATCATTCAAAGAGAGTGCTTGATCGTGCGCGGCTTGCATAAAGTCCTTGCTACAGGCGCGTGCGATAGCCCATGAGAGGAAGCCAGCCCCTTGTTCATTATCAATCTCAAGCCTATCAAGTTCGCGTGTGGTTCTATTGGGGGCGCAGGCTGAAAGAATGACATTAACATTTCCCTTGAGATCCCCTAACGACTGCTCAAGGTCCGAAACTTCTTTTGTCCAGGTTCCACCTGCGTTAGCGGCGGCAGCATGGCAGCAATCAAGGATGAGAAGCTTATGACGAGCGGGACAATCCTGCAAAATATCCTTAAGGAGATCAACTTTAATGGCCCCCGAAGTAAACAATTTCCGCCCGATGTCAGTTTCATTGCAGATCAGGTAAAGGTGTTTATCAAGGTAGCCATGTCCGGAAAAGTGCACGACAAGCAGATCAGATTGTTCACACTTTCTAACGAGAAGTTCTAATCCCTCGATTACCGGTGTTGGGGTGTCTGCAATAATGGAATTCACCTCTGTGAATGCACAAGGGTGAGCGCTTAAGGCAGTTTCTAAGCGCTTGATATCCTTCTCGGCATATTTCAGTGTCTCGACCACACGATGCGGCTGTCGTGGGCCATTTGCTCCAATGAGGTAGGCATACCGTTTTTGTGGCATTAGCTGTCCGTTTTGTGGATATCTTCTTTCGGATGTTCTTCATCTGGATGTTCTTCATTCAGTATGCCTAGTACCTCCAGTACCTCAATCAGTTCTGACCCTTCATGGTGGAGGTGTGCCTGATGATTATACTCCAGATGCTCAGAGATTTTGATGCGGTGAATAGTGACACTCCCATCAGGGTTATGTGTTTCTGTTTCTTCGATTTTCACTTCTGTTGTATCGGGTTTGAACTGATTAAGGGTACGTATGATAAGAGGGCTTAGAGCACTGATCAACGATGTCGCGACGACAATGGCCGGAATCAGATCTTTGCTGCCATCAGGGGCTGCCGGGTCAGATAGTATCTCTAGCTTACTGGAAGGTATCTCCTCTCGTATCTCTGCGTATAAATCTATCTGTTTGCGTTCCAGAAAATCTTGAATACTGTCAGATATCTCTAGTATTACTTTCACCGTGTCTGCCATATCTATCTCCCTGGAAAGGTCATTCATTAAATCAAGTTCCAATATAAAGTTACTTTTATTTTGCGATTTTGTCAATATCCTTTGTCCAAAAGGATTGTTTCTCTTTTTTACCTGTTTTCTCTGATTGAAAGTATGTCGGTAAGTAGTACTCTGGTCAATCGGCCATAGAATATGGTATCGTACTCTCGGTAGCTCGTCCTGATCTTCCTCGTAGTAGTCGTATATCCCCAATGGAGGGTTGTATGCGTGACATCGCCTCTGATTCGAAAGCAGCCCCACGTATCAAAGCAAGTTATGCTCGTTACGTTTTCTGGGTCATGTTCGCAATCAGTTTCCTGAATTACCTGGATCGTTCCGTCTTATCAGGAGCCATTAATGAGGTCGCCAAAGAATTGCATTTTGGCCTCGAAGGTATCGGTTTTATCTCTTCAGCATTTCTGGTTATCTATACACTTGGAATTATGCCGCTTGGTATCCTGGCGGATCGTATGGCACGCAAGAATGTGGTGGCGACCACCGTTGCGGTCTGGAGTATGATCACCGCTCTTACCGCCCTCTCCACGAATTTTGCGACGCTTTTTATCTCGCGTATGTTTCTTGGTATCGGGGAGGCTGGCTATTTTCCTGCTGGCACTGCCCTTATGAGCGATTATTTCAGCCGCAAGAAGCGTTCACGTATTATGAGCTGGTGGAACGTTGCGCAGGTTATTGGAATTCTCTTCGGGACTGCTATCGGTGGCATCGTAGCTGGTCTCTATACGGGAGCGTGGCGACTGGCCTTTATTTTTACGGGTGTTCCGGGCCTGCTATTGGCGCTGCTTGTCTGGCGCTTGCGAGAGCCAACGCGGAATCAGGCTGATGAAGAAGAGGCAGAACTTGATCCTTTGTTTAATGCCACAGAAGTGGAGAAGGAGCCACGTCATATAGTCAGATCTCCACAGACTATTGTTGGCAGTATCAAGACCCTGATCCGTATCAAATCTTTAGTAGTATTGACTGTTATGCAGATATTTGCTTATTTTGTCGTATCCGTCAATCTTACTTTTTTGCCCACGTATTTGCAACAAAAAGACACCTTCGGCCTCAGCTCTGGGAGTGCGGGCCTCTTTGCGGGAGGGGTGATTGCGCTTGCGGGTATGGTCGGGACAGTCGCGGGCGGGTACTTCGCTGATGCCCTCACCAGGCGTCATGCTGGTGCTCGTATCTTGATCTGTGGCATTGGCTTTATTTTAGGGGCACCCACCTTTATGGTGGCTGTGACAACGCATAGCCTGCTTCTGTTCACAATCTTTTTTGTCATAACCACCATCCTGCTCACCTTCTATCAGGGTCCGAGTACGGCAGCTTTACAGGATATCGCGCCCTCTTTTCTGCGGGCCACCGCTTTATCCATCGTTTTGCTGATTGCCCATCTGCTGGGTGACGCCTTCTCGCCTTCATTTGTGAGTATATTGGCGGCGGCTTTTGACCCGACGCATGGACTCCATTTTAAGAATGCGGTTGCTGGCCATGATTTGAGTATTGCGCTGCTTGTGACATGCGTTCCTGCCCTGGTGCTTGCCGGATTGATTGGCCTCTTTGGTGCCCGCTGGATGGGTGGTGATATTGCTGCGGCTGAGGAGGTTGATCGTGTTGCTCGTGAAGAACGAGGATAGAAATGGGCGTCACCTTGCGTGCGCCCGCTTCCAGGCGAGATGGTTCATCGGGATACGGG